>JAFYLG010000272.1 GCA_017537225.1 Lachnospiraceae bacterium | reverse complement strand
CGTCGGCAGCAGGCATGCCTACTTCGCGCAGGGCGTCCATGTGGAGCTTGCGGATAGCGATGATACCGCCTAAGAGATCCTCGGATTTCTCGGGATCGGGCTGGTGCAGCAGACCCTTATAACCGTCACCGTTGGTGCGGGGTTTGTTGGTGTAGATGCGAGGAATGATCACCACCTTGTCAGCGATCTTGTCCTGAACTGCCCGCAGGCGATGCAGATAGTCAAAGACGGCATCCGGATTGTCTGCAGAGCAGGGGCCGATGATAGCCAGAAAACGGTCATCTTCCCCGGTAAAAATCTTACGGATCTCCTCGTCACGCTGCGCCTTGATGGCGATCAGATCTTCGGACATGGGAAAACGATTCTTGATTTGCTTTGGTACAGGAAGCTTTGCGACAAAATCAAAACTCATGACGTCACCTCTTTTGCAAGCAGTTTTTTACGATATTTGGTAAAATGAATGGAACTGTACTGCATTAGCACAGTAAAAATGTCTCACTTTTTAATAATAACGTAGAAAAATGATTCTGACAAGGCTTTTCCCTTTGTCAAATGAAAGAAAATATGCTATGATACTACTGGGTACGAAGACCCTGCAGATAGTGGGATCGTCGTTTATGTCATTATCCAATGACAGATCAGGCATCGGCGCAGACAGACCGATCTGCCATAAGTATAAGGAGGATCAAAATGCAGTACAGAGTATTTGGAAACACAGGTTGCGAGATTTCTGCCCTGGGTTATGGATGTATGCGGTTTCCTACCACAGACAACACCCCTGGCAGTGCCAATATTGATAAGGAGCAGGCCATCCGCCTGATCCGTCACGCCATCGACAACGGTGTCAACTATGTAGATACCGCTTACAACTATCATGGCGGTCAGAGTGAGATCGTAGTGGGCGAGGCGTTAAAGGACGGTTATCGCGACAAGACCTATCTGGCTACCAAGTGCCCTGTATGGCTGGTCAAGGAGCCTGCTGATTTTGACCGTCTGCTGGATGAGCAGTTAGGTAAGCTGCAGACTGATCACATCGATTTCTATCTGCTGCATGCCCTGGATTGGGAGCGTTTTGAGCAGACCATTATCCCCTGTGGCCTGGTAGATAAGATGGTAGAGGCTAAGAAGGCTGGTAAGATCCGTTATATGGGCTTTTCCTTCCACGACAGCCTGGATTCCTTTAAGAAGATGGTAGACTATACCGATCTGTGGGATTTCTGCCAGATCCAGTACAACTATATCAACACCGATTATCAGGCCGGTATGGAAGGTCTGCACTATGCCGCCGCTAAGGGCCTGGGTGTCGTGATCATGGAGCCTCTGCTGGGCGGACGTCTGGCTGTGGCACCGGCACAGGTGGCACCTATGGTTCCTGCAGGCCGTCCTGCGGTACAGTGGGCTCTGGATTGGCTGTGGGATCAGAAGGAAGTAGGTCTGCTGCTTAGCGGTATGGGTACTATGGAGATGGTAGATCAGAACATGGCTTACGCCGATGCCAGTTACGTGGGCAAGGTGCCTGAGGCAGAGCGTCCTCTGTATGCCAAGGCCAAGGAGATCTTTGAGACTATGGCTATCGTACCTTGTACTAAGTGCCAGTACTGCATGCCTTGTCCTTTTGGTGTAGACATCCCTGCTGTGTATGACGCTTACAACAAGACCGCTTCTCTGGGTCTGAGAAAAGCAAGATCCATTTATGCTGAGCTGCAGGGTAAGGCAGATCTGTGTCAGGCTTGTGGTGCCTGCGAGCATCATTGCCCTCAGCACATCTGCTCCACCGAGCTGATGCCTAAGATCGCAGAAGTTTTTGCAGAATAATTGCAATCATACATAGGCCCTGTGAGAGCCATCTGTCCGACACTGCTGCGACAGAAAATCTGACAAATACTGACGAAGAAAGGACTAATACACTATGGAAAACAAAAATATCTGGACATTGGTAAGACTGAGCGTGAGTGCATTACCGAGTCCGTGGCTTTGGCTGAGGCTAAGGGTTACCGTGATCTGAATGAGATCATCGCCAAGGGCGAGACTCTGAAGGCCGGCGACAAGGTATACGCTGTCAATATGAAGAAGTCCATCGTACTGTTCCACATCGGTGAGAAGCCTATGGTAGACGGTATGAATATTCTGGGCGCTCACGTAGACAGCCCTCGTATCGACGTAAAGCAGAACCCTCTGTATGAGGATTCCGATTTCGCATATCTGGATACCCACTACTACGGTGGTATTAAGAAGTACCAGTGGGTTGCCAGCCCTCTGGCCATCCATGGCGTAGTTGCTAAGAAGGATGGTTCTGTAGTAGACGTAGTGATCGGTGAGGATGAGAAGGATCCCATCTTCTGTATCACTGACCTGCTGATCCACCTGGCTGCCGATCAGATGAGCAAAAAGGCCAGCGTTGTGATCGAAGGTGAAGGTCTGGATCTGATGGTAGGCAGCCGTCCTTTAAAGACTGAGGACGAGGCTGACAAGAAGGACGAGGCCGATATGACCGAAGAAGAGAAGGCCGCAGCTGCTAAGAAGAAAGAAGCAGCCAAGAGCCCTGTCAAGGCCCGCTTCCTGGAGATCCTGAAAGAAAAGTATGACATGGAAGAGGAAGATTTCCTGTCTGCTGAGCTGGAGATCGTTCCTGCCGGCAAGGCCAGAGACTGTGGTCTGGACCGCAGCATGATCCTGGCATATGGTCAGGATGACCGTATCTGTGCCTACACCTCTCTGGTAGCTATCCTGGAGATGGACAAGGTAGAGAGAACCTCCTGCTGTCTGCTGGTAGACAAGGAAGAGATCGGCAGTGTAGGCGCTACCGGTATGACTTCCCGTTTCTTTGAGAATACCGTAGCTGAGCTGTTAAATTGCATGGGCCAGTACTCTGAACTGACTCTGCGTCGTTGCCTGAGCCGCAGCCGCATGCTGTCCTCCGACGTAAGCGCAGGTTATGATCCTCTGTACTCCTACGCTTTTGAGAGAAAGAACGCCGCTTATCTGGGCCGTGGTATGTCCTTTAACAAGTTTACCGGCCGTGGTGGTAAGGGCGGTTCCAACGATGCTAACGCCGAGTACATTGCCCGTCTGCGCCGCGTATTTGAGGCTGCTGACATCTCCTTCCAGACTGCTGAGCTGGGTAAGGTAGACGTAGGCGGCGGCGGTACCATCGCTTACATTCTGGCTGAGTACGGCATGGAAGTTATCGATAGTGGTCTGCCTGTATTGAACATGCATGCTCAGTACGAACTGTCCAGTAAGGCAGATATCTACGAGGCAGTACAGGGTTACAAGGCCTTCCTGCTGGATGGAGACAACTAATCATACCAAGTGAGAATGATGACAGGACGCGCAATGAGAGGGGCGACTTCTCATTGCGCGAACCTGCAGAAATGAGGGATAGTATGAAGATTCGGAATGCATCAGTATATACCTCCTACGGTAATTTTGAGCAGCTGGATGTACTGATCCACGATGGTATGATCCAGGCGGTAACGCCAAAGGATGGTTTGAAAAATATCGAAGACGATGTGACGGTAGACGGTACGGGCATGTATCTGATCCCCGGCCTTACCGACATTCATTTTCATGGCTGTGTGGGCTATGATTTCTGTGACGGTACCGAAGAGGCCATTGAAGCCATGGCCCGTTATCAGGCTCGCAATGGTGTGACTACCATCTGCCCTGCTACCATGACCTACCCGGAAGAAAAACTGACAGAGATCTGTCGTGCTGCCCGGGCTTACAATGAGAGAGAAGATGTGAAGCGAATCGGTGCTTCCTTAGTGGGCATCCACATGGAAGGCCCCTTTATTTCTCACACGAAAAAAGGTGCTCAGAATCCTAACTATATCCAGAAACCGGATGTGGACATGTATCGTCGTCTCCAGCAGGAGTCCGGCGGTCTGATCAAGCTGGTGGACATCGCTCCCGAGGTGGAAGGTGCCATGCCTTTTATACAGGCAGTGTACAGCGAAGTAGCAGTATCTTTGGCACATACTGCCGCAGATTATAATACAGCCATGGAGGCTTTTGGTAACGGAGCCCGCCATGTGACCCATCTGTTTAATGCCATGGACCCTTATTCACATCGTGCTCCCGGTGTCATCGGCGCTGCTGCTGACAGCCCCGGTGCTGAGGTGGAGCTGATTTGTGACGGCATCCACATCCATCCAGCTGTGGTTCGTTCCAGCCTGCGTCTGTACGGCCCGGATCGTGTGATCCTGGTTAGTGACAGTATGGAAGCTACCGGTATGCCTGATGGAGAGTATAGTCTGGGAGGCCAGCCTGTCCATGTGAAGGGGAATCGCGCCACTCTGGCTGACGGCACGATCGCCGGTTCTGCCACTAATCTGATGCAATGTCTGCGTGTCATGGTACAGGATATGGGTCTGCCTCTGGAGACGGCCGTACGCTGTGCGGCAGTAAATCCTGCCAAGTCCATCGGTATCTACGACCGCTACGGCAGTATCGCCCCCGGTAAGGTGGCCAATCTGGTGCTGCTGAATCAGGACCTGGAAGTGATGACCGTCATCCTCAATGGTGAGGAGTATCAGGGTTAAAAGTAAGAACATAGTACAACAAAGGTCAGTGAGTCACTGACCTTTTTGTGAAAGGATAGAACATGAGACGACAGGAATGGCGAGAAGTGTTTCGCAACTTTGCCAAAGAGAAACACACTCCATGTGAGGTGATGTTGACACGACAGGGGAAAGATCCTCTGACGCTTGGTTGTCGTGTGCTGACGGAAGCAGACCTCGACCAGGTCCGTGGCTTTGAACTAGATATCATGGACGGCATTCCCAATAATGATACAGAGAATATCTATCAGCCCTTTGATGAGCCGGGACTGTTTAATGCTTTGGGTACCGGCTGGGCCGTAGGACTGTTTGATAGGGAGGGCGCGTTTGCGGCTTTCCTCTATGTGATCCCGCGTCCAGAGATTTGCCATAATGTGTTGACGGACGTGGCTTCTGAGCTGGGGTTACAAAAGCTTAGAGAAGATGGTGTGACGGAATATTCGCAAGAAGTCCATGATGTGATGATTGCAGATTGTATCCTGGTAGGCAAGGCATATCGAGGCTACGGGCTGCAGCAAGCTTTGTTTTATCTGGCAGACTGTATGGCGGCAGAAGAGGGGATCTCTCGTCTGTGCGGCACAGCCTCACCCAAGAATGCTCACAGCATCCGCAACTTTGAGGGGGCTGGTTATCAGTGCGTGGCAGTGAAGCCAAAGTATCGGTCGGAGCGTTGCTTTTTTGTGAGAGAATTGCCGTTTGCCACATTGCAATATTACGAGAAAAATGCGGCCCAATTTTGTGAAGGAACTCAGGACAATGATATGTCCACCTGTCATCACTTTTTTGAAAAATACCTGTCTGCTACCGGAAAAATCCTGGATCTGGGTTGTGGCAGCGGGCGAGACAGCAAGCATTTTGCGGATCTGGGCTATGAAGTAACTGCGGTGGATGGTTCTCAGGCTATCTGTCGTCATGCCAGCGAGTATCTGGGCTGGCCGGTCCAATGTCTCCGCTTTGAGGAACTGGACTATCAGGAAGTCTTTGACGGCGTATGGGCCAGCGCATCGCTACTCCATGTAAGCCGAGAGGAACTGCCTGGAGTAGTACGCAAGGTGTGGGAGAGCTTAAAGCCGGAAGGTATCTTTTATACATCCTTTAAATATGGTGCAGGTGAGAGAGTTCATCAAGGGAGGTTTTTTACCGACTATGATGAGGATAGCGCTGCAGCTCTGCTGGAGCAGGATGGCCTGTTTGAGGTGCTGGAGATCATGGTCACCGGCGATGTGAGAGAAGGCCGTGCCCATGAAAAATGGGTCAATATCGTAGGCAGAAAGAGGAGTTTACAATGAATCAGGAAACTATCCGCCAGGTCATCCAGTTTCGGGATGACCGCAACTGGCGACAATTTCATAATCCCAAGGATCTGGCCATCTCTCTGTCTCTGGAAGCGGCAGAACTTTTAGAGATCTTTCAGTGGAGCGGCGATGATCTGGTCTGTGCCGATAAGTTAGACAAGATCCGGGAGGAACTGGCCGATGTGCTGAGCTATAGCATCCTGCTGGCCGACGTGTGCGGCCTGGATCTGGACGAGATCGTTCAGGCCAAGGTAAAGCGCAACGCGGAGAAATATCCGATCGAGCAGGCCTATGGCTGTAAGGATAAATATACGGATTTGAAAGAAAAGGCGCGGGAAGTAAAATGAAACAAGGATTGAATATGGCAATGGATCGTTGTCACCTCTGTCCCAGAGACTGCGGTGTGGACCGCACTGCGGGGCAGCGAGGTCGTTGTGGAATGACCGATCAGGTGATGGCAGCCAGAGCAGCTCTGCACATGTGGGAGGAGCCCTGCATCTCCGGTGAGGAGGGTTCCGGCACCGTGTTCTTTAGCGGTTGCTCCCTGGGCTGTGTATTCTGTCAGAACCATGAGATCGCCCTGGGAGATACCGGCAAAGAAATCACTGTGGAGCGTCTGGCAGAGATCTATCTGGAACTGCAGGCAAAAGGTGCCAACAATATCAATCTGGTGACGGCAGGACATTTTCTGCCCCAGGTGATCCGGTCATTGCGCCTGGCCAAGGAGCAAGGGCTGCAGATCCCCATCGTTTATAATACAGGCGGCTATGAAAAGGTAGAGGCCATTCGTATGCTGGATGGACTGGTGGACATCTATCTGCCGGATCTAAAGTATGTATCTGCAGAATTATCGGGCCGTTACAGTGGTGCGCCTGACTATTTTGCAGTGGCATCAAAGGCACTGGCGGAGATGGTTCGTCAGACAGGCCCTGCGGTCTTTGATGAGAGAGACATGCTGGTGCGAGGCACCGTGGTGCGGCATCTGTTGCTGCCCGGTTGTCTGGAGGACAGCAAGATGGTGATCCGCTATCTCTACGAGACTTACGGCGATCAGATCTACATTAGTATCATGAATCAATATACCCCACTGGCCCATGTGAAGAAATGGCCGGAGATCGACCGTCGCGTCACGGAGGAAGAGTACGACGCGCTGGTGGACTATGCCATCGATCTGGGCGTGGAGAATGGTTTTATACAAGAAGGCGAGACGGCCGAGGAGAGTTTTATCCCGGCCTTTGATATAGAAGGAGTGTGAATATGGCACGACAGTTTGAGGATAAAAATAAGAAATTATCGAATTTCAGTGGAAAAACTGCAGGTCCAAAGAGAGAGGGACGCCCGACCCGTGGTCAGGAGCAGGAGAGAAAAACTGACTTCAAGGCGACGGGCAAACAGGGTGCCAGACTTGTCGGTAAGAAGCTGGCTAATGGATCTGCCAGCCAATTTGGCAAGCAGACCGCTAAGCAGACTGCCAATCAGATCGCCAAGGACGCTATCCCTGCTCAGCGCAACCCGGTGGACTATCCCGGTGGTATCTCTGCCGGCAAAAAGATCTGCCCTAACTTTGGCAAGTGCGGTGGTTGTCAGCTGCTGTCCCTGCCTTATGAAGAGCAGGTAAAGCGCAAACAGAAGATGGTGGAAGAACTGCTGGGTCCTTTCTGTAAGGTGGAGCCCTTTATCGGCATGGAAGATCCCAAACACTATCGCAACAAGGTCCATGCTGTCTTTGGTCTGGATCGCAAGGGACAGCCCGTGTCCGGCGTGTACAAGGCATATAGCCATGAGATCGTGCCGGTGGACAGCTGTCTGCTGGAGGATCAGAGAGCCGATGCTATCATCGTCACCATCCGTGGCCTGCTGAAATCCTTTAAGATCAAGACTTATGATGAGGACAGTGGCTATGGATTGCTGCGCCATGTGCTGATCCGTACCGGCCATGTCAGCGGTCAGATCCTGGTAGTGCTGGTGACCGTATCACCGGTATTCCCTTCCAAGAATAACTTTGTCAAAGCGCTGCGTGAGCGTCATCCAGAAATCACCACCATCGTTCAGAACGTCAACGAAAAAGATACCAGCATGGTACTGGGCACCAGAGATATTGTGCTCTACGGCAGGGGTTATATCGAAGATACTCTGTGCGGCAAGACCTTCCGTATCTCGCCTCAGTCCTTCTACCAGATCAACTCTGTGCAGACGGAGAAGCTGTACCGCCGCGCAGTAGAGTATGCCGGACTGACAGGCAAAGAGACGGTGCTGGACGCCTACTGCGGCATCGGTACCATCGGTATGATCGCAGCGGAGAAGGCAGGTAAGGTCATCGGTGTAGAATTGAATCCTGACGCGGTCAAGGATGCTGTCCGCAATGCTAAGGCCAACGGTGTGGACAATATTGTGTTCTACCAGCAGGACGCCGGCAAGTTTATGACCCAGCTGGCAGCCCGCGGCGAAAAGCTGGATGTGCTCCTGATGGATCCTCCTCGCAGCGGCAGCAGCATGGAGTTCTTGGAGGCGGTAGGTCAGCTGAAGCCGGAGCGCATCGTCTATGTTTCCTGTGAGATCACGACCCAGGTCCGCGACCTGAAAGTGCTGCAGCAGAAGGGCTACAAGGTAGTCAAAGGTGTGGGCGTAGACATGTTCCCTCATACCAATAATTGTGAGTCCGTGGTGATGCTGACTCGGAAATAAATCGACTATAGAAGGATCTTCTACTTAGAAAAAAGATTGAAAAGGGTAATGGCAATGGCAGTAAATCATCAAATTCGAACCATAGAAGCGAGGGACAACGCTGCGGTGGAATATATTATCCGCTATTGTCTCACCGAGTTTGGTGCCAATCACGAGGGCACTGCCTGGGCAGATCCAAACCTGGGACATTTTTATGAGCTCTATCAGGGGAAGGGACGCAAGTACTGGGTAGCAGAAAATGAAACAGGTCAGGTGGTGGCAGGTGTAGGCATCGGCCCTCTGTCTGGTACCGAGGATGTCTGTGAGCTGCAGAAGATGTATTGCCTGCCGGAAGCCAGAGGTGTAGGTGTAGCCTATGAGTTGCTGCAGCTGGCGCTGGAGTTTGCGAAAGATCATTATCGGAAATGTTATCTGGAGACCCTGGGAAATATGACGGTAGCTCAGAGATTTTACGAAAAGCATGGATTTACCCGGATCTATGAGCCGGTGGGAGCCACGGGACATTATGCCTGTGATGTGCTGTATATCAAGGAACTGAATCAATAAAACCAAAGGTTTGTCAAGGTGACTGAAAACGACAGGAGAGTAGTTCCATGGCAGAAAAGCAATTTGGAGGTAACCGAGAGGGTGGATATGTATTCATTTCTCATTCTCATTTGGATATCGATAAAGTAAGGATTCTTCGCAATCGAATGGAAGAAGAAGGATTTGAACCACTTTGTTTTTATCTGAAATGTCTGACAGAGGAAGATGAGATCACGGGTCTGATTCAGCGTGAAATCGATGCCAGAGAGTGGTTTGTCTATGTAGATAGTAAGAACGCCCGTAATTCTGATTGGGTGGCAAAGGAACGAACATACATTGATGGTTTGTCAGGAAAAAAGATATTGCATGTAAATCTAAATCATTGTTCGTCGATGGAATCCGTGGCATCTCTTATTATGCGCTGTCAACGAGTTGTGTTGTCTTATGCTCAAAAAGACGCAGAGATTGCCAGACGATTTCGAAAGATTATGGTGAATCGTGATCTACAGGTGTTTTGGGGGAACGAAGAAAGCTCTCTAACATATAGAGATGCGGCCATTAGTGGTGCTATTTGCCAGGCGGCAAAAGCGGGGTGTGTAGTCTGTATTATCACAAAGCATTCGGTTGTGTCATGGCACCAACTGGATGAATTAATATATGCTGAGATGAATCAGGCATATGTTTGTCCTATTGTACTGGGAAATGTGGAATTGCCGTCGACATGGAGATATCATCTCATGAATTATAATATGATGCACATGGAAGAGAATCCTTCGGAAGAGCAGATTGTGGAAGTGGTAAGAGATATTGAACAAATTTTGATGAGTCGGTATACACGATAAAAAACAGCTCAGTTTTGTAACTGAGCTGTTTTTTATCGTATGAAGCAACTAGTTGAGCCACCAGATCCCCAGATTCAGATATCCGGCAAAGGTCACCCAGGCCAAATAGGGAAGCATCAGCAGACCGGCCAGAGGGGACAGACGGTAGAAGCGTACCGTGGTGACCAGGATCAGCACCCACAGGACTACCAGCCAGAAAAAGGCCAGCAGATACCATCCCAGGTTGAAAAAAATCAAAGACCATCCAAAGTTAACTATCAGCTGGGCGGTGTAGGACCGTATGGCCGGATAGGTAGCTGCATCGTCCAGAGCCATACCGGTATTTGCTGTTATCCCGGATCCTGACGAGGGGGCGGCAGTTTCAGGGACAGCGATCAAGGCCAGGTAAGACGCGATACCCATGAGGGTATACAGGATGGTCCAGACTACGGGAAAAAGCCAGCCTGGCGGCGACAGGGGTGGCTTTTCCAGGGTAGAAAAGGCCATCATGTTGTCCCTGGTCAGCAGGGAGGCCAGGGTTCCTACTGCCAGGGGAATGAGGATAGAAATGATAAGTGGTTTCCATTGGATCTTCATGCGATCACCTCCTATCCGTATGTATATGGCCGGAGGGAGAGAATCATACGACAGGGACAGGAGGAGACAAGAAGAGCAATAAAAAAGGACTGCTTAGCAGTCCTTCAATCGTTTTTTGATGATCTGATCCATGTGCCCTACTTCATTGCGGAGCTATTGTTGATCAGATGAGCACTGTACAGGTACAGGACATCCTGACCGTGGAAATCCACAAACTGATCGATGACACCACTGGCCACATAGCGGATATCCACCAGAGTGATGCTGGCATAATCCTGCAGCAGCAGAGGCACCAGACTGGAGCCGAAAGAATCACGGAAGATGATCAGCTCACGGTCAGTAGCGGCCTTGGGATTAGAGATGGTCAGCAGGGGGGTGGCACCGGATAAGAAGACATCGTAGAGAGTCTCGCTCTTCATCTTGGAACGGTCATACACCTTAGTGGTGCGGCCGGTGTCGTGATGAGTCACGGTGCATCCGTTGAGCATACTATTTTCCAACAGCAGGATGGTGTCGGTACCCATGGCAGTGCCTTCTTCGTAGTACATACCGTAGAAAGGCATCTGCAGCGTGGTCTCAGTAAACTGTTCCTTTGCCGGGGCGGTAACGCCCAGCGCCTGGCAGATACGGGCAGCTGCATCCCACAGATACTCCTGACGCCAGTGGATGTCCGTGTAATAGTAGGCATCCAGAGACAGAGTGTCAGTCAGATCGATATAGGAGGCATAAGGCATGCCGTCCTGCACCATCTGGAATAACTTCTCATACTCCAGGGTGGGAACAGTGTCCTGCAGATAGTAGCCCTTGTCAGGAATGATCGCCACATGGATGGCAGAATCGGTACCGGTCAGATAAGAATCGTACAGATACTGGAATCTGGTCACGGCTTTGCCGATGGCAGTCTCATTGATAGGATACTCCGGCTTGATGGCATGGCCGTCAGGCAGGATCAGAGTACCATCCTCCAGGGTGACGATATCACCGGAGATGGGCAGGGACTCCTGGGTAGGAGCCTCCTGAGAAGGGGGTTCCTGGGTGGCAGACTCTGTGGTCTGCTCCACGGTAGTGCCCGGAGTCTCTGTCTGAGCAGAACCGCCGCAGGCAGTCATCATCAGACAGGCAAGGAGCATGGAGGCTGCCAAAGCAGCAACAATGTTCTTTTTCATAGGGCGATCCTCCTTTGATCAAAGTATGGGCACAGGCAGTGAATTACTGCATGGGGTTAGTCAGAGTGTTAACAGTAGTCCAACCAGCACCGGCGATACCGTTAGAAGTCTGATAGAAGTTGTGATCAGCAGCCATCAGGCACAGAACCATGTTGCCCTTGGTGGCAATCATAGCATCGGTAGGAGCTACGCAAACCCACTTGGTCCAATCCAGGTTAGCCTCGAAGTCAGCAGCAACAGCAGCAGCATCGGTGCCCTCTTCCAGAGTAACGATTACCAGAGAGTAAGCGGTGGTCATCATCATAGGAGCGCAGTTAGCAGCAGAAGCGATACCGGCATCGCTGGTCAGACCTACAGAGTAAGCGAAGTACTCATCCTTCATTACCTGGCCAATGGTGAACATGTCCAGAGCCTCAATACCGGAAGCAGACAGGATGGCGCTCATCTCAGCCAGCAGAGTGGCATCTACCTCACCCATAACCATAGCCTGAGGAACGTAAACTTCCAGATCAGCAGTCAGGTCAGCAAAGCAAGCATCCATGATAGCATAACCGGCAGTGTAGGAAGCAGGGATCTCACCGCTGAAGCCTACGTTTACAGCAGTGCCATCAGCAAACTCAACATACATGGAACCGTTGGCCTCACCCTCGCCCCAGGCATCCTGACCGTGCAGAGCAGCCAGCTCGGTCTGAGCCATAGCAGCAGTGATGGTGGTCCAGCAATCTGCGCTAATATCGCCAACCTTCTTTACATCGCCAACGTACTCTACGTGAACAGTACCGTCCTCATTAGCGAAAGCGGTAATGGACTTGATGTTCTCATAGTTCTCACCCAGAGACAGAGAGAAGAAAGTAATAACGGGACCCTCTACAACGGGAGCGGTAGTAGTCTCTACAACAGCCTCAGTAGTGGTCTCGGGAGCAGCAGTAGTAGTCTCAGACTGGTTACCGCAGGCGGTCATGGACAGCACCATAACAGCAGCCAGAATCATAGCAATAAAACGTTTCATAATAGTGTTTCCTCCATTTGATTTTTTACACGAGGCTCATTATAACATAGTTTTGAAAATACACAAGAAAAAGAATATAAAATTTTCAGGAAATCCAAGGAAAATCAGGGAAGTATTGATAAAAGTACAATTTTTAATAGAAACAGAATGAGTACTATTGACAATGGTTGATCCGTGGCATATAATAGACTTAACAAGACAGCCGGTAAGGGAGTACAAGGCTCCCCGCCCTGGTGTACACTAAGGTATAGCCGTTAGCTTTGCAGGGCAGGACGGCTATTTCTTATGGTTAACATAGGTTAGAATTGAGATAATCAACAGAGCTACTGTCAGAATTACCATTAATTCTTCATATGTAGTCATAAGCATCCCCTCCCTTCCAAAGTCAGGGCAAGGAACCACCGCCGCCTACCGGCCGCCTTATTAAAGCTATTATATTGTAAGATCAGAAGCGAGTAACCACATCACAGTGGTGCTCGCTTTTTTACATAAAAGAACCGAAACAAGTCTATAGGAATAATACTAGCACAAACAAACGTTCTTGTCAAGTGCAGTCATCACATCAAGAAAGGGAATAAAACCACAAAATTGTCCGCCAAATCCGCACAATTCCCCATCATCCTCACATCAATTTCAAATTATCGCACAGTATTTTCCAAAACTTGCGTTGCTTATTTATGCAGGAAATGCTAAACTAGATAGTAGAAAAGTGTCGAAAAATCAAGGAAAGTATCGAAATGGCCAGAGAGTATTCGCTATAAATGATGCGCGAGGTAGACTATGACCTGGGATGAATTTTATGAAATATGGGGTGAGAGCGAGTCTGCCCGTGATGTGATAAAGCATCTGTCCTCACTGGAGACGGTGGGACCACAGGATGAGATCGCAGATGTGATCGCGGACATAGGCAATGACTGTAAAACGGCAGGAGACCTGCTGCTGCAGATAGCGCTTAACAAGGGAAGCGCTTTTAACGGAGAAAATCTGGTATATATCAGTGACTGCTGTGAAGAAGATACCTGGCGACGGGCTATCGACCTTTCGGCAAAGAATTTTACCACCGCAGATCTGGAGGAACTGTGGTCTACATTGGACGATGAAGAAATCAAGGTGATAGCTGAAAAATATCACCTGGCCCTGCCTCAGGATATGTTGGACGAGATGGAAGAAGAGAGTGACTGGGAACAGGATCTGGAACAGGAGTACTACACCAGGAGCGCCAACCTCTCCTACCTGATCGGCGAAGCAGACTATGCCCTGGAATGTCTGCAGCGAGCCTATGACAACCTGACCTATTCCATTGTCAACAGCAGTGTGGAGCATCGAAGTGAACGAAAGGGCCTCTGGGGTCACCGCTACTGGTCCAAGTATAAGTATGAGTATGCAGAGGCAGCTAATGCCGAACTGGAGGCTGCCGAAGAGGCTCTCAGCAACCTGGGCGTGGAACAGCAGCAGTGGAACACCAGCCAGCGTCAGCGACTGACCTTTGATCGTCGGATCAAGACACTGGATGTGTGGAGCAGAAACAGCCTGGGCGGTGTGATCAATTCGGAAAAAATCCGCCGGACCTGGCGACAGCTGGAAACAACCATCCCTGAGGTGCGGGCCCTCCGGGATGAACTGCAGAGGACCTATGACGAATTGACAGAGACCTACGAACGGTATCAAGAGAGAAAGAATCGAAGATAGATCACCAACTACCAATGCGAATAAAAGAGGAGGACAACTTATGAAACTGGGACGTAAATTTTGGGCATCCATGCTGATCTTTGGCCTGATCGGCCAGGTAGCCTGGGTGGTGGAAAATATGTATTTCAACGTGTTTATTTATAAGATGTTTCACGCAACGGCAGCGGAGATCTCCCTGATGGTGGGAGCCAGCTCCGTGGCCGCCACGGTGACCACCCTGCTGATGGGCGCCCTTTCGGACAAGCTGGGCAAGCGCAAAGTGCTGATCAGCCTGGGCTATGTAGTCTGGGGTATCAGTATCCTGAGCTTTGCCCTGATCCGTGTGGACCTCCTGACACCTCTGGCCGGCAGCACGGCAGCAGCCATGAGCCTGGGCGTCAACCTGGTGATCATCCTGGACTGCGTCATGACCTTCTTTGGCTCTACCGCCAACGATGCCGCCTACAATGCCTGGCTGACGGACCGCGGCGACGAGACTAACCGCGGCCGCATCGAAGGCTACAACTCCATGATGCCCCTGGTGTCCATCCTGGTGGTATTTGGCGGCTTTATGGGCTTTGATCTGGATAGGGCCGAAAGCTGGACTACCATCTTTTTGATCATCGGCGGCGTGGTGCTGCTGATCGGTATCCTGGGCCTGTGGCTCATCGAAGAAGCTCCCGACAGCAACCGATCCGTTGCCGGCAACGACAGCTACTGGGCTACGGTGACCTACAGCTTCCGCCCCTCGGTGGTGCGGGCCAATCCCATGCTGTACGCCGTACTGGGTGCCTTTGCGGTGTTTGGCATCTCTATCCAGGTCTTTATGCCCTACCTGATCCTGTACTATGAGCAGTCTCTGGGCATGACGGACTACGTCCTGGTATTTGCTCCGGCCATCCTGCTGGCCGCCGTGGCCACCGCCCTCTACGGCAAGGTCTACGACAAAAAGGGCTTTATGGCCAGCATCGTGCCCTCCATCGCCATCTTGATGGCAGGCTATGTGATCCTGTACTTTACCCGCTCCAAGCTGCCGGTCTTTGTGGGCTCCCTGTGCATGATGATCGGCTATCTGACGGGCATGGCCGTCTTTGGCGCCATGATCCGCGACCACATCCCCGAAAACCGCGCCGGACAGTTTCAGGGCGTGAGAATCATCGGCCAGGTGCTGATTCCCGGCATCGTGGGTCCTGCTATCGGTGCCTGGATCCTGCGAGATGCCCAGGTGATCGTGAATAACGATGGTACCACGTCGTTTCTGCCGGATCGGGGGATCTGGGTGGGAGCGCTGGTGGTGGCTGTGGTGCTGTGCGGAGTGATTTGGGGGATTGGACGGAAAAAGAAATGACAAATTCATAAACATAAAGAGAGGACATTATGATATTTGATGGAAGATGGAAATGGGAACTCAAAAAGTTATCGGTTGCAATAACTTTTTGGAGTAAGCTGTCCTTCTGCGGGGATATGGTAGAACATCAGTTAAATCGTGCTGTTTTGTATTCGGCTACTATCTTACGTAAAATTGTTGAAGATGAAATAGAAGCAGAATGTATTGCTGAAAAGGTGAAATTACCTCTTCCAGAACAAAAAACGGTCCATGCTAGATTAGAAGCTATCAAATACCCTTATACTGGCGAAGAAGGGTGGGCTGTCCGTAGTAAGCTATGTGCTTCTGTTTACGGATCAGGTGAAGCTGTTCGTGTGAAAGTTAAGGATGTTTGTAATTGGCTATTGCACTCATATGTATGGGCAGTTGCACATGAAGAGAATGGGAAAAGGTTTGCGGGTTTTTTAGTTGCATCAGACTATGATAAAGAAAAATTTGTGCATTATATACCGTTCGATGAATGGGAAAAAGTGCTTGTGAGCGTGATTCAAAATGCGGCTTTTTAGGATAAGTCACCACATCAAAAGAAAACGTTAGGGAACATAACTAATATGGACAGATGCACGGTATCTTTCCAAAACATTTTATGGTTGGAATAAAATGCTTAGTGATAACTGAGAGAAAGGAAAATCCAATTAATTCCTAAGATAATTGGGTTATGTGATTAGAATGATCGAATTAACTGATTTTTCGGAATGGATGAGAGAAAATACTATTTTGGCTGAGAGTTCGATTTATAAATACACTAGAGCGATTCCTACAATTTCAAGGGAAATGAAGGAGAAGGGAGTTATCACACAAAGTCTACTAGCAATGTCGATTTTACAATTGGATGTTTTTATACCTTTAATTTTGCAGGATTCCGATTTTGTTAAAAAGGACAAAAGAGGAAATCATATGTATAGTAACGCGTTGAAACAATTTCGTATGTTTAGAAAAGTTGAAACAACGGAAAATGTAGAGGCGTCAGACGTGGTTAATGCCATAGAAGGGTACAGGGACTTACAGGAAACAGAACGAAATGCTATCGTTAAAGCACGTGTAGGACAAGGATCATTTAGAAAAGATTTGTTGAAAAAATATGATAATAAATGCATTATCACGGGAATTCAAGAGAAAAAACTTCTTATAGCAAGCCATATTAAACCATGGGCGGTATGTAACAACAGTGATCGTCTCAGTGTTGAAAATGGGTTGCTATTAAGTCCTACCTTTGACAAATTGTTTGATTGTGGGTTGATTTCATTTACAAACGAGGGGAAAATATTGATTTCTACATTTCTGTCCGCTGCAAATGTAAATAAACTGCATATATCAACAACAGATATATTTGACATAAAGGCTTCTTCAGAGCTTAAACATAACCTTGAGTATCATCGTGATGTAATTTTTACGACTCGTAAGAAAAAGAATAATACCAAGTAAAAAATAGATGAACGACCAATAAATTTTGCGATTGCATAATTTATTGGTCGATTTCTGTTGCGTTCAAGATAAAAAAATGTTAGAATAACAGAAAATATGTTCGAGAGGTGTGACGGTGAAAATTAGTTATAAAAAATTGTGGAAGCTGTTAATTGATAGAGATCTACTAAAAAAAGATTTAGCTGAAATGGCACAGATCAGTGCAGCGTCAATTGCAAAACTTGGTCGTAATGAGAATGTCAATACAGAAATTCTTTTGAAGATCTGTACTGCATTGGAATGTGATATTTCAGATATTATGGAGATTGTTCAGGCTGATTAATGTTGCGGGGATCGTGATGGATAGGTTGACAAAAGAACAGCGTCATAAAAATATGAGCAATATAAAAAACAAAGATACTAGTATCGAAGTTAAATTGCGAAAGGAACTATGGAAGAAAGGGCATCGATACAGAAAGAACTATAAGGAGTTGCCCGGTAAACCAGATATTGCATTGACAAAATACAAAATTGCTATTTTTTGTGACAGTGAATTTTTCCACGGAAAAGATTGGGAGATACTAAAACCGCAATTAGAGCGTGGAAAAAATGCTGATTTCTGGATCAAAAAGATTTCTAAGAACCGAGAGCGAGATGAAGAAATTAATAAGCAGTTGATTTTTCAGGGGTGGATAGTAATTCGTTTTTGGGGAAAAGAAATTAATAAAAATGTTGAAGAATGTGTAAAGGTTATTGAAGAGGTAATCTTTGAAAAAATAATTAATGATAATGAATCATTTGAACAGGGAGAATAATTATGTACAAATCTATAGATTTATTTGCTGGAATTGGTGGTATCAGAAAAGGATTTGACAATGCATTTGGAAAAGATATTGAAACGGTATTTGTAAGTGAGTGGGACAAGCCTGCGCAGACTACATATCGTTTGAATTATCATGATGATTTTGAAATTGCAGGTGACATTACGCAGATTGACGAAAAAGATATTCCCGAGTTTGATATTTGCCTTGCCGGCTTCCCTTGTCAGGCATTTTCTATGGCAGGAAAGCACATGGGATTTGATGATGACTATAAAGGAATGTGCAGAGGAACCTTGTTCCAGGATGTAGTAAGAATTTGTGAATATCACAAGCCCAAAGTGATTTTCTGTGAGAATGTAAAAGGATTGACTATTCATGACAAGGGCAGGACTTTTAAAGTTATTAAGCGTGCTTTTGAACAGATCGGATATACCGTATATGATAAAGTTCTGAATAGTAAAGATTTTGGTGTTCCTCAGAATAGAGAAAGAATTTATATTGTATGTTTTAGAAACGATATCGATTGCAGTGGATTTGGATTCCCAGTAGGAACAGATGATACAAAGAGAATTTATAATATTCTTGAGAATGCTCCGATTTCTTCGAAATATTACTTAAGTGACGTTTATTTGCAGACCTTAGTAGATCACAAAGAACGTCACAAGAGCAAAGGAAATGGTTTTGGATATGAAGTTCGTCCGTTGGATGGTATTGCAGGAACTATCGTATGTGGTGGAATGGGAAGAGAGAGAAATCTGATTGTTGATAGTAGACCACATAGCATGGTTCCCGTTACGCATATTAAGGGTGAGATTAATAAAGAGAATATCCGTAAAATGACACCCAGGGAGTGGGCTAGATTACAGGGATTCCCAGATGATTTTAAATGGAATTTGGCGGATACACATATGTATAAACAATTTGGTAATTCTGTTACTGTGAATGTAATTGAAGCTATAGCCCAAGAGATAAAGAAAATATTGGAGCGATAAACTATAGGAATACGAAAGTATTAGGAGAAAGTTTATGAATAAAGGTGAATGGGGAGAACCTTATGTGGCATTGCGTTTATTGGGAGACCGAAAGTTATGTATCGCAGACGAGAATGGAAATATTAAACGCGATGAATGGATGGACATTCTGAAAATCACTAGAAAAGAAACCAATGAACGTACGGTGACTTATTATTGTAGTGAGAGTGACGCGTTTGTTGATATTGAGATTAATGGAATTCCTGTTGCATCTATTCCCTCAGAGCGTTTTTTTCAGATGTCAGAATGCTTGAAAAATGATATACTACAAAGTTCTGGTCGATCTTTTAATGTTTCGGGTGAAGTTGTAGATTTTCTTGGACAGGCCGAAATAAAGCATATGAAAGCTAAGAGTGTAGAAAAGAGTGATATTGTTCTTGATGCACGTGATCCGAGGACTTCTATCATAAGACACGACATTGGTTTTTCTATCAAATCTGAGTTTGGTAAAGATCCTACTTTGTTTAATACAGGAAGAGCGTCTGCAGCTAAGTATAGAATATCAGGGATGTTGCCTGGTTTGATGGAAAAAGTAAATTCATTATTAGATTCTAAAGGACATGCTGCAGTCGCAGACCGGTGTGCACTACTGAAGGCAGCAGGATGTAAACTTGAATTTGTAGGATACGAAATGGCATCTCGCGCAAAGTGTAAAGCATTTGAGGAAAACTTGGATCAGATAAATCCACGTTTGCCGTATGTGATTGAGCGCATCGTGTGGAATCACTTTATGGAGGGCTATAGTGAGGTAGATATTCCTACTGTAACACAGCGGATTATCGACGAAAATCCATGCAATATTTCCAGACCGGATGATAAATATACCTATATGATGAAGATGTTTTTATATTCAGCATATTGTGGAATGACAGCGGGGACTGTTTGGGATGGAAAGAACACTGTTAAAGGTGGATATATCACTGTAAAAGATAGTGGTGAAATAGTGGCGAATTATGCTATGGAGGCTGAAGAATTTAAAAACTTTTTATATACACATTGTTATCTGGATTTTCCGTCTACAGATAGGGGACACGGGGATTACGGAGCGGTGGTATATGAGGACGGGGAGTATTACTTTAAGTTTAATTTCCAAGTGAGAATACGATGAAGGCTAAATCTTCTATCGTATATAGATAGGAGTATAATATGAAAGCGGGTAAAGCATTTGAACTGTTAGTGAAATACATATTAATGCATATAGGGTTTTCGGAAGTCGTTTCGGATGGTTTGTATGTTTTTAATGGGACATCAGGTCAGATGATTCAAGGATTGGGAGATGCACATAACGCTGATGTTTTGTTAGAACCGCCAGTTCAAACTCCGTTTTATACACCAACACGATTATTGATAGAATGTAAAGATCAATTTTCTGCGGTTGGATTAAATGTTGTAAGAAGTGCGCTGGGGTTGCGCGAGGATATAAACCATTTCGATATTGTTGACGTCAACGAATTACGTGCAAGGAGAAGTAATCGTCGCAGGGGAATAGTTCATAAACATTCTCGGTATATGTATCAGGTTGCAGTTGCCTCGATGTCAGGTTTTACAGTTCCTGCACAGAATTTTGCTATCACACATAGAATTCCACTGATTGAATTTGATAAAATGCCTTTTTGGTCTGGATTTAAGGAATTGATAGATGGTGAGCAGCGGTATGATTTACCTTGGAGAAAATATGATGAGGCAAATGAAGAAGCAATAAAGGATTTTGCAGATCAAACAGCTGAACGATTTGCTGTTGCCATTACAAACTCTGGGCAAATGTTGTTTTTGTATCGTACCAATGGAAGAAACACAGAATTTGAAGAAAAGTATATGTTGTATTGGGATCGTAAAGATGAACCGTGGAGATTGGTTTCTGGCAATGTGCAATATCGGTTTCAATTACCAGAGTATATTCTCAAACAATGGTTGGAGAATTCATCGAATGATCTTGATATGAAAATAAATGCGATCAATTGTAAAACAAATTATTTGTCTAATATGATTGTCTATTATTCTGAATATGGATGTCCACAAATAAAAATGATATCGATTGATAGGTCTCAGTTGAGGGAGACGCTTATACGATTAAAACAAAACAGATAAGATTGAGATTTTTACGTCAACATATGTGAAAAGAAGACGGGGGAGTAAATGTTGGCTCGTGAGAATGTCATATGGTTGAGTCAATGGGACTTGTATTTTTGAATGGCTATTGGCAAATGGATACTTTTTTAAAGTGCAAGGAACGGGAGATGGGATAAGTGATTGTAAGTGTTAAAAATATAAAGAATGTAGGAAAATATGAGCATTTTTCAGGGATAGAACAATTTGATAAAAATACAATTATATTTGGTTTTAATGGCGCTGGAAAGTCAACATTAAGTGATATTTTTTATTCGTTGTCGGTGAAAGAAAAAGGAGAGATGCTTTCAAAACGAAGAACATTGAACAGACCAGACGAGAATGGCGAAAAAATCATGGAAATTGTCATGTCGGATGATTTGGGCAATGATATTACCTACTCCGATCAGGGATGGAATAGGGTCCCTGATAATATACATGTATTTAATCGTTATTATGTAGAGGATCATGTCTTTGTAAGTAAACATTTACAGGGAAGTGTGATTCCTATAGGCATGGGTAAGGATGGCGTTAAATATATGAAGCGAAGAGATGAATTAATAGACGCAAACACTTCATTATTAGTTCGACTTAATGAGGATATTGTCTTATTAGGAAAGGCTGGATTTAAAATTAAAGATTTTTCTAACCAGCGTGTGTCAGAGAAAACAAAACAAAAACGATTGGAGACTATGGCATCATTTGCTTTATTTTCACCAGCAGATAAAAGTCTTATTGAAGAAAAAATTAAAGAAAACACAAAGTATACCAAAGAACTTGCTGATATTGAAAGATGTGAAAAATTATGTCGAGAGATTAGTGGAGTAAAACAAATTGATAAGTCAATGTTGCTAAAAAAATCAAAGAGAACTTTGCGAATATCTTCTAAAGAAATAGCGAAGTTTTTAGGGGAATCATTGACTGTTGCGGATGTAAAATGGGCCGCGGCTGGAATTAGAAATCAAAAGAATCTGGATAAATGTCCGATGTGTGGGCAGACGATCAGAGACAAAAGGGCTATAGAACTATTTGACAAACTTGGGAAATTCGTAAATCAAAACAAGGATGAGTCTGTAAATCAGTATTGTTCCGAGTTGTACTTGCTTATTGGTCAATTACAGTTACTTGAGTTGTCTAAACGTGTATCGATATTTAATGAGATTATAGGGACATTGAAGAATGATGCACTTTTATTAAAAAAAGATACTGAGCGTTTAAAAAAAGGCCTTTTATGGACTGAACAGCACGATATAGCTTTAGGAGAAATAATTAAAAAGGTACACAATAAAGCTGAAAAGCCTTATTCGGAACTGTTCTTTTCGAAAGAAGAACTAGATTGTCTGGAGTTAATTAATCATGTTATTCGGAATATTAATATACTTGAACAGATCATTAATCAGACGAAGGAGCGCTTGAAAAGAAAAATAGATAAAAAAATGAATATGAACGACATAAAAATATTGTTTGACTTATCGTTTGGACCAAACAGATTTCTTGCGGAAAGAATAAAAAATAATTCGGCGGAACTGATTCGTAATTTAAAAAAATTGAATCAATTAAATGAGCAAATTGATGATAGCTATAACCAGATACAATTAAATAAAATTAATGAAAATTTGTCAAGGCTAAATACGAAGATTAACATTGAAGTTCAGCGAAACAAATATTATATTCGCTTGAAAGATTATGAAGCTAAAGAATACGAAAAGGGAAGGAGAGAGCTGTTCAGTGAAGGAGAAGAGCGAGCAGTAGCGTTTGCTTATTTTTTGTCAGAAGTAAATGATGAAATGAATAGAGGAAGAGAAGATATTATTTTCATAGATGATCCAATATGTAGCATGGATTTGAACAGGAAGTCTATTATATCATATCAGATATCAGAGATGATGAAAAATCCAAAGTGGCAAATTATTGTAATGACGCATGATATCAGTTTTGTCGAAAAGATAGAGAGCTTTTTGGTAAGAGGGGTGACCTGTAAAAAATTAGATTTACAATCAGAAAAAGATTACTTTTTGACACTTAATATTAAAGATTATTTGACTGATGATCAGCATGTTTATGAAGAATTGATTTTGGATGCAGAATGTAATGATGATGAGTTGACAAAACTTATTGCATTAATGGTTATGAGGCCATATGCGTATGTCATGAAGGTGGCAGATGCGGAGTATGGAGTTATTCAAAAGAAATCGACGTATTTTTCACATACACTGTATTCAAAAAATAAAGAAATTGAGTATAAAAAAGAAGAGTACGAAAACAAGAGGTTAAAAGAATATGTGAACATGGTATCTAATGCAACAGGTAAAGCATTTGATAGTAATAGAATTGTTTCCGATTATTCATTTGATGGTTTTAATTTTGATGAAATCTCAAGATTATACTTAAATATTCCGTTGGATTCAATGAAAAACGCCAGAAAAAAAGTATTGTTAATGCGTCCGCTGATCGAAGCATGTTTTTTTCAATTAAGTACAAGACAAAAGTTTGATCCAGAGAATATTGGTTCAATGTATGCAAAGACAATTAGAGCTAATAAAAATGATGACGAGAAGTATCAGATGTGTAGAAAACTACAAGAAGTATATGACTCATCAAAAAAGTATCATCATGGCGCGGATGGAGGATCTCTGTTAGGGATATCTTGGATTAATCCAAACGAGATAGAGCATTATGATCGGATTTTAAATGATGTCATCTTAAAAATCAAAACCTTTTGTACGATAAAAACACAAATTTCGTAAAATGCATTTT
>JAFYLG010000271.1 GCA_017537225.1 Lachnospiraceae bacterium | reverse complement strand
TGTTAATATTGTGCCTGATTGTAGTTTGTGTGTGTCGTTGACATGGCAGTGGCTGGAGCTGTTACTCTTACCAGAGTTGCTGTCCAAGCCCTTTCTGCGAGAAAAAATGGTAGGAAAAGATCGTAAGTGCAGGGATGAGGTATGCCAAGTCAGACCCTTTGCGCACGTCGGTCCTTAACGAGCAGGACTGCGATAGCGGGCCTGAGAGCTTAGTACCGCTACGTGTCGCAACGGAGCGAGAGCGTGTATGACGGGCATACCTCATATCTGCACGTCACTTAGCCACACTCCATTTTTCTCGCAGAAAAGGGCTTACAAAACTCACTTTCTGTGGTAAAATACTCCCAAAGGCATCTACAATATTTTACTGATTTTTCTGGTAAATGATCCACAGACCCTTTAACAGCAGGCCGTCATCCATCTGGATCTGGTGATTGCACAGAGGCATAACAAAACGTGCCAGTCCGCCGGTGGCTACCACGGTGGCAGTCTCGCCCAGTTCGGCTTCCATACGGTCGATCATACCGTCGATCATGGCGGCGGTGCCGTAGAGAGAACCACTCTGCATGCAGTTTAAGGTATTTCTGCCGATGACCTGGGAAGGCACATCCAGGCTGATCTTGGTCAGCTGGGCGGCACGGTTTACCAGAGAGTCCAGGGCAACTTGCAGGCCGGGGATGATGACACCACCGATGTAGTTACCATTGCGGTCTACTACGGTCATGGTGGTGGCAGTGCCCATGTCGATGATGATCAGAGGGGCAGGATAGTCGCGGACAGCGGCTACGGCGGCTACGATCAGGTCAGCGCCGACGCTGGCAGGATTGTCCACCTTGATATTCAGACCGGTGCGCACGCCGGGACCTACCATCAGAGGTTTCTGACCGGTGACTTTTTCCATGGCCTGACGAATGGTGGTAGATACGGGAGGAACTACGGAAGCTACGATACTGCCGTTTAGATCCTCGCGGGTGATGCCGTAGAGTTCCAGCACGTTTTTCAGATCCAGCGCATACTCCAGCGCAGTCTTGGAAGAGTCGGTGCGAAGACGCTCTACAAAATAGGTTTTATTTTCATCGATGCAGCCAATGACTATATTGGTGTTGCCGATATCGATTGCCAGTATCATGAGAATGTTCCTTTCTGGGATAACGATGAGAACGACATGGGTATCTATATGCCCGTAGGGAATGTCGATCCATAGTTATAGTGTCATGATTTCGAGGCGATTATAACACACATTTTTAAGAAGTACAATCAAAACCTCTGTGAGCCTGGGAAACTCACAGAATCTTCAAAAAACGGCTGCCTGTCAGTGCCGGGGAGGAAAAACTGCGGGGATCATAGGGAAGAATAATACAACAAAAACAAAGGGGCAGAGAGGTTGCCCCACAGAGGCAGAGATCCCTGGGAAGGTCTATGCCTGATACGTATAGGAAAATGAAAAAGGAGGCTGTCATATGTTACAGGGAAAAACCGTCGTATTGGCTGTCAGCGGCTCCATTGCCGCCTATAAGTGCCCCAACATTGCCCGTATGCTGAAAAAGCTGGGAGCTCATGTGGAGGTGCTGATGACTAAAAACGCTACCAATTTTATCAACCCCATCAGTTTTGAGTCTTTGACCGGAACCAAGTGTCTGGTAGAGACCTTTGACCGCAATTTTGAATTTAGTGTAGAGCACGTGGCCCTGGCCAAGAGAGCAGATGTGGTGTTGATCGCGCCCGCCAGCGCCAATGTGATCGGCAAGATCGCCCATGGTCTGGCAGACGATATGCTGACCACTACGGTTATTGCCTGTCCTTGCAAAAAGATCATTGCACCGGCCATGAATCACAATATGTTCCACAATCCCATCGTCCAGGACAACCTGCGTCGCCTGGAATCCTTTGGCTATGAGATCGTAAAGCCTGCCCATGGTATGCTGGCCAACGGCGATATGGGCGATGGTCGTATGCCGGAGGAGAGCCTTCTGGTGGAGTATGTGCTGCGAGAGATCGCCTGTGAAAAGGACCTGGCAGGCAAAAAGGTGCTGGTCACTGCCGGTCCTACCCGCGAGGCTATCGATCCGGTGCGTTTTATTACCAACCATTCCAGTGGCAAGATGGGCTATGCCGTAGCGAAGGCTGCCATGCTGCGCGGCGCCCAAGTGACTCTGGTCAGTGGCCCTGTATCTATTCCCGCTCCTTCCTTTGTGGACGTGGTGCCTGTGGTATCTGCTCAGGACATGTATGAGGCAGTGATGGATCGGGCTAAGGAACAGGATATGTTTGTCATGACTGCTGCCGTGGCTGATTATCGTCCAGCTCAGGTGGCTGATGAGAAAGTGAAGAAAAAGGATGGCGACATGTCCATTCCTCTGACCCGCACCAAGGATATTCTTGGCACCATCGGTCAGATCCGCCGTGACGATCAGGTGATCTGTGGCTTCTCCATGGAGACTGAGAACATGCTGGCCAATTCTCAGGCCAAGTTGGAGCGAAAAAATGCAGATCTGATCGTGGCCAACAACGTGAAGGATGCCGGAGCCGGTTTTGGCGTGGATACTAACCTGGTAACGGTGATCACCAAAGAAGGCGCAGAGGAACTTCCTCTGATGACCAAGGATCAGGTGGCCCATGCTTTGCTGGATCGTATGGTAACGATGGCAAAATAATAGAAATGAGATGCCAGATGGCACAGAGGGGTGAGACCTGTCTGTGCCATTTTTTTGTATCTGTAAAAATGCAAGAACGCTCCTTGATTTTTCTGCGATTTCGGCTTGTAATTCTATTTTGAATATGGTACAGTTTTATATTGGAGATTTGCGGCAAAGATGTGAAAGAACCGCAGTCTATGAAACTATAGATCGATGTACAATGCTTTGTTTAGGAGGACATAATCTTGTCTAATTTACATGAAGAGATCAATAAACGACGCACATTTGCAATCATTTCCCACCCCGACGCCGGTAAGACAACTCTGACTGAGAAGTTTCTGCTGTACGGTGGTGCGATCAACCTGGCCGGTACGGTAAAGGGCCGTAAGGCTGCCCGTCATGCTACCTCCGACTGGATGGAGATCGAAAAGGAGAGAGGTATTTCTGTTACTTCTTCCGTAATGCAGTTTAACTATGACGGATACTGCATCAACATCCTGGACACCCCTGGTCACCAGGACTTCTCTGAGGATACTTACCGTACCCTGATGGCGGCTGACTCAGCTGTCATGGTTATCGACGCTTCCAAGGGTGTAGAGGCACAGACCATTAAGCTGTTTAAGGTTTGTGTGATGCGTCATATTCCGATTTTTACTTTTATCAATAAGATGGACCGCGAAGCCAACGATCCCTTTGAACTGATGGACGATATTGAGAGCGTACTGGGCATCCAGACCTGTCCTGTCAATTGGCCCATCGGCTGTGGCAAGAATTTCAAGGGTGTGTACGATCGCGAGCACAAGGTCATCACCACCTTTACTACTTCCATGAATGGTCAGAAGGCGGCAGAGTCCAGAGATATCTCTATCGATGATCCCGAGGCTCCTTCTGTGATCCGTCAGGATTATTATGATCAGCTGATGGAAGAGATCGAGCTGCTGGACGGTGCCGGTCAGGAGTTTGATATGGATGAGGTTCGTGCCGGTAATATCACTCCTGTATTCTTTGGTTCTGCGCTGACCAACTTTGGTGTAGAGATTTTCCTGAAGCATTTCCTGACTATGACCAGCTCCCCTCTGCCCCGCAAGGCAGATATCGGTCAGATCGATCCCTTCCGCAAGGATTTCTCTGCTTTCGTATTTAAGATCCAGGCTAACATGAACAAGGCTCACCGCGACCGTATCGCATTTATGCGTATCACTTCCGGTAAGTTTGAGGCAGGCATGGAGGTTATGCATGTTCAGGGTGGTAAGAAGATCCGTCTGAGCCAGCCTCAGCAGATGATGGCTCAGGATCGTAAGATCGTTGAGGAAGCCTATGCCGGTGATATTATCGGTGTATTCGACCCCGGTATCTTCTCCATCGGTGACACTCTGTACACTGGCGGTGAGAAGTTCCAGTTTGAAGGTATTCCTACCTTTGCTCCTGAGCATTTTGCCAGAGTGCGCCAGATGGATACCATGAAGCGCAAGCAGTTTGTAAAGGGCATCAATCAGATCGCTCAGGAAGGTGCCATCCAGATCTTCCAGGAGTTTAACACTGGTATGGAGGAGATCATCGTAGGCGTAGTAGGTGTGCTGCAGTTTGACGTACTGCTGCATCGTCTGCAGAGTGAGTACAATGTAGAAGTTCGCCTGGAGACACTGCCTTACGAGCACATCCGCTGGATCGCCAACAAGGATGAGATCGATGTAAACAAGATCCAGGGTACTTCTGATATGAAGCGTATCAAGGACCTGAAGGATAATCCTCTGTTGTTGTTTGTTAACAGCTGGAGTGTAGGTATGGTACAGGATCGTAATCCTGGATTGAAGCTGTCTGAGTTTGGTACAAATTAGGGAGTGAAGTCATACTTTTTCATGCTGGCATGAAAGAAAGCATGACCTCACGACCTTTAAAACCATGAGTAAGTAGCCCGATCGAGCGAATTACGAATGGTTTTAGGATTGCGATAGCACAAAGTGCGCAGCAATCCGTTAGTTTGTACAATACCAAAAAAGGAGAAAAACATGGCTGAATTGATTTTTTTGGATCCGGTTTTAAAAGATGTGATTTGGGGCGGCAATGCCCTGCGTACCAAGTTTGGCTACGATATCCCCAGTGAGACCACTGGGGAAGCTTGGGTAGTCAGTGCACATAAGAATGGTGACTGCCGTGTTCGCGGTGGTCAGTATGATGGTTGTACCTTGAGTCAGTTGTGGAATGAGCACAGAGAGCTGTTTGGTGGTCAGGAGGGAGAGCAGTTTCCTATTTTGATCAAGATCATCGATGCCAAGCAGGATCTGAGCATTCAGGTGCATCCAGACGATGCCTATGCTAGGGTTCATGAAAATGGCTCTTTGGGCAAGACCGAGTGCTGGTACATCCTGGATTGCGATGCCGATGCCACTATCGTGGTGGGCCACAATGCAAATAGTACTGAGGAGATGAAGCAGATGATCGCCGAGGATCGATGGGATGACCTTCTGCAGGTACGCTCTATTAAAAAGGGTGACTTCTTTCAGATCGAACCTGGTACCGTTCACGCTATCCGGCGTGGTACTATGATCCTGGAGATCCAGCAGAGCAGCGATATCACCTATCGTATGTATGATTACAACCGTCTGCAGAACGGTAAACTGCGTCCTTTACATCTGGAACAGTGTATGGATGTGATCCATTGCCCTCATAAGGATTATGAAGTGATCCGCGTGCAGGAGAAAACTGCGGATTATGAGTTGGAAGAGTTGGTGGACTGTCCTTTTTACGCGGTAGAGCATGCTGTGATCCACGGCCAGCTGGTTCGCCCCGGCCTTCCACTGTATGAGATGATCGACGTGATCGAGGGAGAAGGCACCATCAATGGCACCTGCATTCAAAAGGGCGATCACTTTGTGATCCCTCATGGATATGGAGATTATACCCTGCAGGGAAACATGGAAATCATGTTGTCCCGCCCTTGATTCATTGTGAAAAATATGGTACAATGTACGTCAATGAGTTTCCGGTAAAAATGGGAAACAGATAAGATGTATGGCTGGTACTGACCTATCAAAAAATGACTGCATAAGACCGCCGGAACCTGGAGAAAACCATGTCTGGCGGTTTTGTTATTTCCTGTTTTGAAAGTTTCCGTGATAAGGAAGATCCTGGCAATTAAAAAAGGCATGAAAGGGAAAGGACGAGAAGGATATGGCACATTATATTGAAGAATTGAAAAACTATATTCCTGCCTGCCCTCAGGAAGCAGCAGATCAGGGAATGATGACTGCGTATATAGAGACATTTTCTCATAACATACTGACCAGAGACAATGGGTTTGCTCACACGACGGCCAGCGCTATGATCATCAATCAGTCAGGGGATAAAGTGCTGATGGTATATCATAACATTTACCGTTCCTGGGCCTGGACCGGGGGTCATTCCGATGGAGAAACCGATCCTTTGGAGACGGCACTGCGAGAGGCAAGAGAAGAAACCGGTATCTGCGACCTGAACGTGTTAGGCGGATTGGCATCGGTGGATATTCTTCCTGTGACGGGCCATATGAAACGCGGAAGATATGTTTCTTCCCATATACATTTGAACTACAGTTATTTATTTGAAGCAGATGACCGTCAGCCTTTGCGGATCAAAGAGGACGAAAACAGCCAGGTGGGCTGGATCGCTGTGGATGATTTGGAACAGATGGTCAGCGAACCGGATATGCTGCCTATCTATAAAAAATTGATTGCCGAGGCTCTTCGCAGAAAAGGAGAATAGAAACTATGGACGTGATCGTATATTTAAATGCCAGATGTAAAGAGATCCTGGCGTTGTTGATGTCAGCCAATACTCACATGACCATCGACGAGATCGCCAAGGCTAAGACGGTGTCACGTCGTAGTATCTATTATGATCTTTGCAAGATCAATGAGTGGCTGGAGTATCACAAAGTACCTCAGATCGAGGTGGAACGCGGCAAGGGTATTTATCTGACACCGGAGCAAAATCGCTTGTTGGCGCAGCTGACAGAGCAGCCCGATGAAGCAGCAGGATATGTTTTTTCTCCCGGCGAGCGCGTGCGTGCCATGATCTGCATGATCGGTACTTCTTTGGAAACCATAGGTATCGAAGAACTGATGAGTTTTTGTCAGGTCAGCCGCAATACGGTATTTAATGATCTGAAGGTAGCGACTTCATTGCTGCAGAAGTATGATCTTCATCTGCAATATGAGACGAAACGTGGTTATCGGATCGAGGGCGATACGGTATGCCGCCGTACGGTATGTCTCCACTATTTTTATTCCATGATCTCGCTGTATACCAGTGGAGTGCTTCATCTCCATAATCGGGATGCCGTGCAGGAACAGCTGGATCGTTTCCATGCCGTGGAAAACCGATTGAACATCCACTATCCGGAAGAAATGCTGCTGGGACTGACGGCATTGATGCCCGGCATGGAGAGAGGGCAGGATATATTGGATCTGCGTGATATCAGCATCCGTGAGGTTGTCAGCAGCCGAGAGTTTTCGGCAGTGGCAGAGTATTTTCCTCACCTGATCGAAAGTGAACAGATCTATCTGGCCGTCCACCTGATGGGTACCCGGGTGCTGGGCGTGGGAGTCAATGTTAACCGTGACAATGAGCTGTACAATGCAGCCCGTTCTCTGGTGGCAGAGTTTGAACGAATGGCAGATGTACATTTTGAGTACAGTACCGATGTAGAACGTGCGCTGTTTATGCATCTGAAGAGCTCCTGGTATCGTTTTCGCTATGGCATCCGTATGGAAGGGGCACCGTTGGTCCACGATATGCTGCGCACCAATGTGGATCTTTTTGAGGTGACAAAGAAGGCCTGTGAATATCTGGAGACAGAATTGGCACTGCCTATCTCTGACAGTGAAGTGGCTTATCTGGCATTGAATTTTGCCGGATATATGCGCCAGTCTGTTCATACCGGGGATCAGCTGCGTATTTTGATCGTTTGCTGTCAGGGAATGACTACCGGACATATGTTGCGTTGGGAGATCAGCAGTCTGTTGCCGAAGGCCCGCGTGGTGGATGTGGTAGCCGTTCAGGATGTATTTAATGTAAAGGATATCTGTGATGTAGTGATCTCCACGGTTCCGGTCAAGAGTGATGTACCTGTGCAGGTGGTTCATCCCATCATGACGGACAAGGAACGTATCGCTGTATTGCGACTGGGAGCGGGCAATGCAGAAAGCCTCAGTGCTGCCGAGAGCATTACACCACAGGAGATCATGAATATCGTGCAAAAATATGTGCCGGTGGAGGCCTGGTCTGCTCTTTGTAGTGAATTGGACCAGTATGTGGAGGATAAGGCCAAACGCAGTCTGATGTTGGAGGCTCGCAACAATCATGGCCTGATCCGGTATCTGACAGTGGACAAGATCCGCCTGTGTGATCGCAATATGGAGTGGAGAGAGGCCTTGCACTATGTGGCAGAGCCACTGGTACACCGAGGCAGTATCGAAACCGGTTATGTGGACAGTATTATATCTATGATCGAAGCCATGGGAACCTACATGTTCTTTGTTCCCGGATTGATTTTGGCCCATGCCAAACCGGACCACCATGTGAAGCACATGGATGTGTCTGTGGGTGTATTCCGCCAGCCGGTAGAGTTTTCTCAGTATCGCCATGCCAAGATCATCATCATGCTGGCACCGGTGGATAAGGACAGCCATCTGGAGATCCTTCGTGATATCATGAGAGTCTTTGCTGTGCAGACCCGTATCGATGATTTGCAACAGGCAGGCAGTTCCATGGAGGTATTAGAGAGTCTGCAGAGGTACTGTTTTGACAGTAATTCACAATATTTGGAAGGATAAGGAAGAAAAAACGAAAACCTTGCACAAGTACGTGCAAAAAACTTTGTAGGAGTACAAAAATGTGCACGGAAAAGTTGGAGATATTTGGGCTTGGACTTTGCAAAAAAACATGATACTATAGGGTAGTAATTATTAAATCTTTCTAAAAAACCATAAAAAGGAGATAAACAATGATTGCAGAAATGTTGAAGAAAGAGAACGTTCAGATCGTAGAGAGCGTAGCAGACTGGAAGGAAGCTATCCATGTTGCTGTACAGCCCCTGGTTGATGGTGGTTATGTAGAAGCTCGTTACATCGACGGTATCATCGAGAACACTTATGCTATGGGCCCTTACTATGTACTGATCGACGACGTAGCTCTGCTGCATGCCAGACCTGAACAGGGCTGCATCGAGAAGCAGCTGGGTGTTACCATCGTACACGAGCCCGTTCACTTTGCTGAGGATGGCAGCAAGGATGCCAGACTGCTGGTTACCCTGTCCGCTACCGATGGCGAAGGTCACATCGCTGTTATGGGTGCTCTGGCTTCCCTGTTCATGAATGAAGAGAAGATCGCTACTCTGGTAAAGAGCAACAGTGTTGACGAAGTTTATGAGATCTTCATGAACTCCAGCGAGGAATAATCCTTCTGCAATCTTTTTATAGGAGGCTTCGGCTTCCCTACATAATCTGCTCCATGAGAGCATGGCACCTTGCCAAAGCCGTAATGGCTGTATATCGCCCGAGAGGGCACATAATTCCTTGATGCTTATTCGAGTATGGATCACGTTGAAGGGACATCGTGAAAAATACTCGAAGAGGTAAATAAAAAAATATCTATCAAAGAAAGGAAAAAGTTGACATGAAAATTCTGATGATTCTGCAGGACATTCTGTCTACTCCCGCAATTCTGGTAGGTCTGATGGCTCTGCTGGGCCTGTGCCTCCAGAAGAAACCCGCTACCGATGTTGTTAAGGGTACCATCAAGACCATCGTTGGTTTCCTGGTACTGTCTGCTGGTGCTGACTTCGTTCAGTCCGGTTCCCTGACCGATTTCGGTGTAATCTTCAACTACGCTTTCGGCGTAAACGGCGTTGTTCCTAACAACGAGGCTATCGTTACCACCGCTCTGACCCAGTACGCTCAGGATACTGCTTGGATCATGATGTTCGGTATGGTTGCCAACATCGTTCTGGCTCGTTTCTCCAGAATGCCTTACATCTTCCTGACCGGTCACCACACCCTGTACATGGCTGCTATGATCGCTATCGTTCTGACCGTTGGTGGTCTGTCTGGCGTTTCCCTGATCATCGGTGGTTCCCTGATCCTGGGTCTGACCATGGTTATCTTCCCCGCTATCTGCCAGCCTACCATGAACAAGCTGACCGGTATCGATGAGATCGGCTTCGGTCACTTCTCCTCCATCGGTTACTGGGTAGCTGCTCAGGTTGGTAAGATCGTTGGCGGCAAGGCTCTGGAGTCCGGTAAGGGCAAGTCCACTGAAGATATCAACTTCCCTAAGTGGATGTCCTTCATGAGAGACACTACCGTTGCTATCTCCGTAACCATGGTAGTTATCTTCCTGGTTGTTTGTGGCGTAGCTTCCACCAAGGCTGATTGGCAGACCGCTCTGGCTGGCACTGGCATGGTTGGCGGCGCTACTTGGATCACCTACGCTCTGCAGGCTGGTATGAGATTTGCTGGTGCTATCTACATCATCCTGTCTGGTGTACGTATGATCCTGGCTGAAATCGTTCCCGCTTTCAAGGGTATCGCTGACAAGCTGGTTCCCGGTGCAAAGCCCGCTATCGACTGCCCCGTAGTATTCCCTTATGCTCCTAACGCAGTTCTGATCGGTTTCCTGGTATCCTTCGTTGGTGGTATTGTTGGTATGTTCATCCTGCTGGGTATCAACCCTAGCTTCCAGAACACCCTGCCTATCATCCTGCCCGGCGTAGTTCCTCACTTCTTCTGCGGCGCTACCTCCGGTGTATTTGCTAACACCCACGGCGGTCTGAAGGGCTGTGTAGTTGGTTCCTTCATCCACGGTCTGCTGATCACCTTCCTGCCCGTATTCACCATGCCTGTAATGGGTAACCTGGGCTTCGCTTCCACTACTTTCTCCGATGCTGACTTCTGCGGCGTTGGTATCGTAATGGGTAACATTGCTAAGATCGTATCCGGTACTCCTCTGCTGATCGTATGTGTTGTACTGTTCGCAGCTCCTATCGTATACAACTTCGTAGCACCTAAGAAGAACAAGTAATTTTCTTCACTAAGTAGTTGCGAAATAACGGACCATCCGTTATAATAGGAATTACATAGGGCGTGCCCCCGTGCACGCCCTAAATTTTTAATCGCTGAGTGCGAAAGGAGAATGTATTATTATGGCTATTAAGAAGATTATGTGCTGCTGTGGTTCCGGTATTGGCTCCTCCCTGATGCTGCGTATGAACGTTGAGAAGGTTCTGAAGCAGATGGGTAAGACCGGCATCGAAGTTACTCACTCCACCACTTCCGACGCTCAGGCTGGCGCTGCTGACCTGTTCTGCGTAGGTGCTGACCTGGAAGAGTTCGTATCCTCCAAGGGCGAGTACATTGCTCTGAAGAACATCATGTCTGCTGTTGAGCTGAGAGCTGCTCTGGAAGAGAAGTTCGCTAAGCTGGGCTAATACTTTTACAACTAATATTCCTGCTTTACTTTGCTGTGGAGCAGGAATATTTTTCGCGGAGAAGATCCGCATAGGTGGTCGCCGTCTTTCGCAGGATGTGACCATCATCGCGAAACAACAGTTTCGCACACGCATTTGCGCGTAACTATGATGATGATCGAGGCTCAGTTGCTTTCTGCCGCGATGATCATCGAAAATTCTAAGAAAGCAAGAAAGAAGGAAAGAAATGGACAAGGCAGAATTATTGAAATTGAAAAAAGGCTCTGCGGCCATCCGTCTCGAAGCTGTTAAGATGCTGAAGTGGAGAAGATACGGACACCTGGGCGGAGCTATGTCTATCATCGAATTATTATCCGTTCTGTACAACAAGCAGATGAAGCATGATCCTAAGAACCCTAAGTGGGATGAGAGAGATTATGTAGTTCTGTCCAAGGGACATGCCGGCCCCGGCCTGTATGCTACTCTGGCTGTACAGGGTTACTTTGACAAGGAAATGCTGTACACCCTGAATGAGGGTGGCACCAACCTTCCTTCTCACCCCGACCGTACCAAGACTCCCGGCGTAGATGCTACCACCGGTTCTCTGGGTCAGGGTACTTCCGTAGCCGCTGGTCTGGCTTACTCCATCCGTATGGAGAAGTCCTCTCAGAAGGTTTACCTGATCGTTGGTGACGGTGAGCTGAATGAGGGTCAGTGCTGGGAAGCTTTCCAGTTCATCGCTCACAACAAGCTGAACGAAGTTATCGTTATCATCGACTGGAACAAGAAGCAGCTGGATGGTCCTATCGAAGAGATCCTGAATCCTTTCTGCATCGCTAAGAAGAAGGAAGCTTTCGGTTTCCATGTGATCGAGTGCGATGGTAAGGACGAGGAGGCTATCTCCAATGCTATCGATGCCGCTAAGGAAGTAAAGGACTCTGCCGTATGTATCGTAATGGATACCATCAAGGCACAGGGCGTTCCTTATTATTACGATCGTTCCGACAGCCACTCCCCTAAGTTCGGTGGTGAGGCTGACGCAGCTCTGGATGCAGTAATCGCTGAGCTGGAAGCTTTTATTGAGAAAGGAGAAATCTAATATGTGGAAATTAGCTCCTGGTGCAACCGGTAAAGAATTAAGATTAGTATTCGTAGAGACCCTGCAGGAGATCATGCAGGAAAACAAGAAGGTAGTAGCTCTGGAGTCCGACCTGGGCGGCGCTTCCGGCTTTACCAAGATTCAGAAATCTAACCCCGAGCAGTTCATTCAGGTTGGTATCGCTGAGGCTAACATGGTTGGTATCGCAGCTGGTATGTCCATGAGAGGTTATGTTCCTTTCATCCATACTTTCGCTCCTTTCACCACCAGACGTGCCCTGGACCAGGTTTTCCTGGAGGGTGCATACGCTAAGAATACCATCAACATCTACGGCTCCGACCCTGGTGTTTGTGTAGCTGCTAACGGTGGTACTCATAACACTTTCGAGGATATCGCTATCATGCGTGCTATCCCCAACGCAGTGATCCTGGCTCCCGCTGACGAAGTTCAGCTGGCTTGGTGCATCAGAGAGTGCGCTAAGATGGAAGGTGTTCACTACATCCGTGCCAACAGAAAGGGCAACCCCGCTATGTACGCTGAGGGCTCCACTTTCGAGCTGGGCAAGGGTAATGTGATCCGTGAAGGCAGCGATGTTCTGCTGGTTTCCATGGGCGAGATGCTGTCCGTTGCTTACAATGCTGCTGAGAAGCTGGCTGCTGAGGGTATCAGCGTAGAAGTGATCGATATGTTCACTCTGAAGCCTTTCGATGCTGAGCTGATCAAGAAGGAAATGGCTGGCAAGAAGCTGGTTGTTACTTTCGAGAACCACTCCATCATCGGTGGTCTGGGCAGTGCTGTTGCAGAAGTAATGGCTGAAGAAGCTGTTACCATGCCTCTGAAGAGAATCGGTGCTAAGGACGTATTCGGCCAGGTTGGTTCTTACGGCTACCTGTGCAAGGAGTTCGGTCTGACCGAGGAGAACATCATCGAGACCATCAAGGCTGCTCTGTAATTATGATGACTTTTCGTAATGACTATAAAATCGCATTTTTTGATATAGATGGGACTACGGTCATTACCAGTGAGGGCCTCGTCCGCCAGTCGGCGGCCGAGGCTCTTCGACGGTTAAGAGAGGCAGGAGTTAAGCTGTGCATTGCCACAGGCAGACCTCCTGTCCACACTCGCATCGTATCCGAAGCCATGGGAGGTGCTGACTATAAGGTGTCCTGCAATGGCTGCATCGTGGTGGACCGTCAGGGTAATATCGTATATGGTGCCCCGTTAGAACCGGCAGTTTTTGAGGATATCCGTAAGTATGCCTCTGAGACCGGATCTGTTCTGGCATTTCATTTTAATGAGCAGACCTACATCTATGACAATGGCGAGCGCGTAGTCAAGCACTACTCCATGGTAAAGGAAGGCGCAGAAGTCTATCGTTTCTGCCCGACTCAGGATCGCCATTTGCAGGAAGGTGAAGGTCAGTATCCTTATAATGCATTGGTGATCGTAGATGATCCGGAAGCCTTGATGCGCTATGTGGAGACGCTGGGTGACATGCGCTATGATCAGCCATGGCCCGGTCAGTTCGACGTGTTCTGTGGCGGTCAGAGCAAAGCCAGTGGCATTGAGGAGGTTCTGAAGGCAGAAGGTTTGACCTGGGAGGATGCCATCTGTTTCGGTGATGGTAGCAATGATGTAGAGATGCTGTCTAAGGCTGGCTTTGGTGTATGTATGGGCAATGGCTCCGACGGTGCCAAAGCTGTGGCAGACTATATTACCGATCGCATTGAAAACGATGGATTGGCTAAGGCTATCAATAAAATTTTTGGGTTTGAAGGATAAAATTCAGCCTGTAGACAATATATCCCCGTATCACCAAATTCGTTGGAATTAAGTGTGATACGGGGATATACTTTTTCGTCCATAGCCGATCCTTCGTCAATTTCCTTTGCTGCTTAGCGGATTGCTCCGTTCTTCAAAAAACAAGTTATTGTCCGGCGTAGCGAAGTTTCCTTCGTGATAATCACAAGCCTGTTTGGCAGCACGTTCTGAATAGGACCAGCCAGGATCGGGAGATGTTTCGGATTCCATGAGTTCCATGCGATCGATGGCTACAATGTTGCGAGTGCGATCAGCCAGAGAATTCTTATTATTATTGTGAAAGGCGGCAGTGATCTCTTCGGTGTAACGTTCACGATCTTCTGGCCATTCCTGAGGAAAGTGGCGGGGGGATTTTCGATCGAGACCAGAAAATGCATCAGAACCATGTGCAGAACAAAAAGGGTGAAAAATATTGTTTGTGTGGGGGAAAATAAACATACAGAAACTCCTTACAGATTATTTTTTGATAGTGTGGCAGAACGGAACGTAAAGTATTCAAAAATACAGGGTGATGCGTGGATGAATGATTTGTATGGAATCTTTCGATTAGAAAAAAAGACTGGAGAATTATTTGGTAATATGGTACACTAAGTTCATGTATAAAAGAAACTAAAGAAGGTAACAAGATGCAGAGAAATAATAATGCGTACAAAAGAATAATGGGGCTGGGAATTTGTGTGATTTTGACATTGGGGATGATTGCATGTAAAACAGTGGAAAAGGAACCGGTAAAGACGCAAACTCCTACGATAGTGGCAGAAACGAAAGAAGATATAACAGAAGGAGTAGATCAGGAGAGTTTTGCGCAGGAAACATCAACGGTAGAAATGGACACTGTGGAAGCGTCTGGTACGGAGGAAATGGTAACAGAAATGGTTGCTACGGAGGTTTCTTCTGAGGAAGTTGTTACGACGGAAGAGATCATCACAGAACCCGTTGCTACAGAACCTGTTACCGCGGAACCCGCTACCACAGAACCCATTACCACGGAGCCTGCTACCACAGAAGCATCCACTACAGAAGCGCCTGTGCCGCAGAGCGTTCATGCGAACGTGAAAGGAAACCACTATATTGGTGATGTTCTGTCAGCGTCGGATTTTACTATTACGATCACGATGAGCGATGGATCCACACGTAAAAATCCTGCGGGTTGGTCAGCTGATAAATTGTATTTAGAACATTCGGTGAATGAGATTACTGTTACATACCAGGGGCTTAGTACTACCGTGATTGTTAATGCAGCGGAAAGGCCTGTTGAAACACAGACGCCTGTGCCAGAGGAGTCTTCGACGGAAGGATCTGTAACAGAATCGAGCTCTCAGCAGCCCACACAGGACCAGGGATCGTCCAGTGATGGAATGGAGTTGCGTCGTTCGGCTGCAGAAGAGGCATTCCGCATTCAAAACGATTTGATCGTGCAAAATGGTGGAACACCACTGCAGTGGAGTGAGACATATTATCAGCAGGCTTGTCAGAGAGCAAAAGAAATTGTGACCAATTTTAGTCATGATGGATTCTATAATACAACAGCCTACGCAGAGAATATTGCCATGGGATCTTATGATGCGAATGTCATGGTGCAGGCATGGTATAACAGTGATGGCCATCGCAACAATATGTTGCATGGTTGGGGGTACGGCGCCATTGCTTGCTATGGTGATCATTGGGTAGCTTTGTTTGGACCTACACCTGGTTGATGTGAATGGTGAATCAATGTGATATGTGGCGATAGCTCCATATAACGCGGATGCAGTTTCCAACTGCATCCGCTTTTGCTTTGCAAAGAAACTATGTGACTTTTTTTGTGACTTGTGTTATAATAAAACCATATATGTCCATCTATAGGAAAAGCAGATGGATCGTACATGACTTGACGAAACGGAGGAGAAATCATTGGCAGGAACAAGTCAGAAAAATAATACAACCAGGACTTCTGCGGCATCAGGGCAGAAGAAAACAAATGCTAGTCGTTCCACTACGGGTGGAAGCAGCCGAGCTACTGCTAGTAACCGTAATACAAATGGCAAGTCCGGTTCTGGCAGCCGCAGTACCTTAGCTAAGAACGGAGGAAACAGTCGAAGCGCTTCTGGCCGTAATGCCAACACAGGTACACGCAATGCATCGACATCTCAAGGAGCATCTGCCAGACAGTCAGCACCCAAGCCTCGCCCTCAGTACGAGAGTTTTTTAGGACCGGAGATCACGTTCCTGGTACTGTTTGCTGTATGTGTACTATTGTTTTTGAGTAATCTGGGGCTATGTGGTGCCGTAGGTACGGCAATCCATGGCTTTTTACGGGGAATGTTTGGCTTGATGGGATATGTGTTCCCGGTGTATCTGTTTGTTGCAGTGCTGTTTTATCAGGCCAATCGTGACAATGGCAAAGCTATAGCCAAAGTGGCGGCATCAATAGGTGTGTTTTTAGTGTTCTGTGGTTTGGCAGCATTGCTGACTACCAAGGATGTGGATAGTTCTACCACGATGAAAGAGTACTATGTCCAGGCTGCTGAAACATTAAATGGAGGAGCAGTGGGCGGACTGTTTTTGAATCTGTTGTGTCCTACCATTGGTACCATTGGTGCCTATGTAGTGACCATTTTGTTATCTACCATCGGTATTGTGTTTATCACTGAAAAATCCGTGCTGCAGCCCCTGAGTAAAGGCGGTAAAAAGGTATATGATACAGCTCGTGAGGACGTGGCTCGCCGCAAGGAAGAGTATGCGATCAAGGCAGAAGAGCGTCGCCTGTCCCGTTTGGAACAGAAGGTATCCGGCATTGCTACGGACACTATCGTGGGAGATGGCAGTGAAACCGCTGTTTCTGCAGAAGAAGATATTGCACAGCAGACAGCACAGTCTGTGGTACAGAAGCCTGCAGAAGTCACCTCGGAAAAATCCAGGATCTCCATTACCGGTGTGGGTTATGAACAAAAGACTGGGGAAGCGCAGAAGACATCTTCTTCTCCCATTCAAGCTAAAAAGACAAAGAATCCTCAGAATAGCCTGCAGATGGAACCGCTGGTACCGGAGCGCGCTGATGCACCGGTGATCCCTGTGTCTGGTGATGTGCTGGTATCTAAGAGAGATACCCGTACTCTCAGTGAATTGGAGGCGTTGGACTCTCTTCATGGCAATGTATTCTCTCAGACCAGAGATAAGCTGGTTTGGAAGGAGTCTGAGGAGGAGAGACAGCCGGTGGTGATTCCCACTGATGCGGGAGTACAGATGCATCTGCGAGATGTAAAACAGACAGTAGAAGAAAAGAGGGCAGAGGGAACCTTTGCCAGCGTCTCTATGGGTGAACAGCCTAATCTCCCTTGGGAGCAGGAAATCTCACGGCTGGAGCAGGATGAGGAACCTTGGGTTGCGCCCCTGGATTCTCTTGAATTGGCAGAAGCTCAGGTCGGCGGAGAATGGTCAGACTCTCCTTTTGAAGAAGACAACACCATGGAGCCCATTCGTATTCACCGCAATGGCATGGGTATGGATTACGATGCAGTAGAGCCTCAGGACACGTTTGCCGATGTAAAGCGCGTTACCACCGCTTCTGGCAAGATGGTAGAGGTAGAGCTGGATCCTGACGATGATCCTTTGACCCGCAAGCGCATTCAGAATCGTCTGCAGGAGCAGGCGGCAAAGAATGGCGGACAGGGCAGTGGCGCCCGTGGATCCCAGGGAGATACCGTATCTTTGGCTGGTGCCAATGGTATGGGCTATTATTCCAGACCGGAGCCAGAGTCCAATAATAAGAAACTGGTGCCTAACTGGAATGATGAGGACGTAAGTTCTGGCAATACACTGCCTAACAATACAAACAGTGGCAGCGGACAGAAGACTCCTTACAGCGGAGGTTCCCGCAGTCAGCAGTCTTTGGGCCAGTATGGCGCAGGTACTGATAGAACCAAGTATGGAGAGACAGATAAGATCGCGGCTCAGGCCAAGCGTCCTCCTAAGCCTTATGTGATGCCTCCTATCAATCTGTTGAAGGCAGGCGATAGCAAAAAGAGAAATTCCGACCGTGAGCTGAGAGAAACTGCCCGTAAGCTGGAGACTACGCTGCAGAGCTTCGGTGTCAATGTAACTGTCACCAATATCAGTTGTGGTCCTACTGTTACCCGCTATGAGCTGCAGCCGGAGCAGGGTGTTCGTGTCAGCAAGATCGTAGGTCTGTCTGATGATATCAAACTGAATCTAGCAGCCGCTGACATTCGTATCGAAGCGCCCATCCCCGGTAAGGCTTCCGTAGGTATCGAGGTTCCCAATAAGGAAAATGCCACCGTATTCTTACGAGATGTACTGGAGTCGGATTCCTTTAAGAATCATCCCTCTAAAATGGCTTTCTCCGTAGGTCAGGATATTTCCGGTGGTATGGTGGTTACCGATCTGGCCAAGATGCCTCACCTGCTGATCGCCGGTGCTACCGGTTCCGGTAAGTCGGTGTGTATCAATACCTTGATCATGAGCATATTGTATAAGGCAAAGCCTGAGGAAGTGCGCCTGATCATGGTAGACCCTAAGGTAGTTGAGCTGAGTGTCTACAACGGCATTCCCCATCTGATGATCCCTGTAGTGACCGATCCCAAAAAGGCTGCCGGTGCCCTGAATTGGGCGGTGGCAGAGATGACAGATCGTTATCGCAAATTTGCCGATTGGAACGTTCGTGATCTGAAGGGTTACAACGAAAAGGCTCGTGCCGAGGCAGAGAAGAACGGTGAGACCTTTACGGCACTGCCTCAGATCGTGATCATCGTAGATGAGTTGGCTGACCTGATGATGGTAGCGCCCGGTGAGGTGGAAGATGCCATTTGTCGTCTGGCACAGATGGCCCGTGCCGCCGGTATCCATCTGGTGATCGCCACCCAGAGACCATCCGTTAATGTAATTACCGGCCTGATCAAGGCCAATGTACCTTCCCGTATTGCCTTCTCCGTATCTTCCGGTGTGGATTCCCGTACCATTCTGGATATGCATGGAGCTGAGAAGCTTTTGGGCAAGGGTGATATGTTGTTCTACCCCTCTGGTTATCAGAAGCCGGTCCGTGTACAGGGCGCTTTTGTATCCGATGGTGAGGTAGCATCGGTAGTGGAATTTTTGAGTAAAAACAATCAGAGTCAGACCTATGACAGCGCCATTGAGGCCCGTTTGGCCTCCATGGACAATGG
>JAFYLG010000025.1 GCA_017537225.1 Lachnospiraceae bacterium | reverse complement strand
GTCTCTTTGGCATGCTTGGCGGCCAGGACTGCCGCTTCATCGTAGGCAGGAGCCTCTCTCATTTCAAAAGAGATGGCATCCATAGGACAGGCCGGTAGACAGTCGCCCAGGCCATCACAGTAGTTTTCACGGGTCAAGACCGCTTTGCCGTCGATCATCTCGATGGCACCTTCGTGGCAGGCAGAGGCGCAGGCGCCGCAGCCATTGCATGTTTCAGAATCGATACGGATGATTTTACGCAGCATAATGTTTTCCTTTCATGGGGGTTCTGTGGTTGGTAAATAAGAGGATTCATTGACTTATATCACAGAGTATAGTACACTATGACTAACAAATCTGTTGTATTTACAACAAAAAGGAGATTTTTGTGGAAAAATATATTGGGATTTTGCGTCATACCAAGTTGTTTGCCGGAGTGGGAGAGGCTGATGTGGCGTCTATGCTTCATTGCCTGCAGACCCGGATGCGTCGCTGTGGCAGGGGGGAGTATGTTTTTCGCCAGGGAGAGCATCTGGACTGCATCGCCGTGCTGGTGGAGGGGGGACTCCACGTGCAGCGAGATGACTATTGGGGCAATCGGACCATACTGGCGCAGCTATCGGTGGGGGAGATGTTTGGAGAGGCTTATGTTTCTCCTGACAGTGGGCCGCTGCTCAATGATGTGGTGGCGGTGCAGGACAGTACGGTGCTGCTTTTTGATGTGCGCCGTATTTTGACAGTCTGCTCTTCGGCCTGTCGCTTTCATGCTATGGTGGTACAGAATCTCTTTTTTGCCATCTCGGAAAAGAATCGTCAGCTGGTGCAAAAGCTGGACCACATGGGTAAGCGCACCACCAGAGAAAAACTGATCTCTTATTTGTCGGAGGAAGCAGACAAGCAGGGAGGCAGGAGTTTTATCATTCCTTTTAACCGTCAACAGCTGGCCGATTATCTGTCAGTGGACCGCAGTGCCATGTCCAATGAACTGAGTAAGATGCGGGACGAAGGACTGATCCAATTTGAGAAGAATCACTTTACTTTGCTGTGATTGCGATTGAAAAAAGACGTAGATTTTGGTATAGTAAAATAGATATGCTGTGAAAACTTTGCAGGGAGGGATCCTGATGAAACTGACTATTTTAGGCACCGGTAATGCCGCAGTGTGTGAATGCTATAATACTTGTTTTGCTCTGACCAACGAGGCTGGAGAGACTTTTTTGACCGACTGTGGAGGTGGCAATCGTATTTTGAAAGTATTGAAGGATGCGGGGATCCCGTTGACTAAGATCCACGATATTTTCCTGACTCATGAGCATATCGATCATCTACTGGGACTGATCTGGCTGATTCGTATGATCGGTACGGAGATGAATAAGGGTACTTATGAAGGAGACTGCCGCATCTATTGTCATGAGGATCTGAAGAGTGTCATTGAGACCATCTGCAAAATGACTATCCAGCAGAAGGTGACCAAGCATCTGGGACAGCGGATCCAGCTGACCCCTGTGGAGGATGGAGAGAGTCGTCAGATTCTGGATAGCCAGGTGACTTTCTTCGATATCGGTTCCACCAAGGCCAAGCAGTACGGTTTTCGTATGATACTGCCCGAAGGACAGGTGCTGACCTGTCTGGGCGATGAGCCTTACAATCCTTTGAATGAAAAATATGTGGCGGGTTGTGACTGGCTGATGCATGAGGCATTTTGTCTGTACAGTGAGGCAGACCGCTTTAAGCCTTATGAGAAGCATCACAGTACTGTCAAGGAGGCCTGTGAGACTGCTGAGGCTATGAACATCCCCCATTTGATCCTGTATCATACCGAGGAGAAGAATCTGGCCCGCCGCAAGGAATTGTATGGAGCTGAGGGACGTCAGTATTATCGCGGAGACCTGCAGGTGCCTGATGATGGAGAGGTTTTCTGGATCTAGGAAGGAAATACACACATGGAAATGCGTTTGAATAAATATCTCAGTGATGCCGGCGTATGCTCCCGTCGTGAGGCTGACCGTCTGGTGGAGGAAGGCCGCATCACTATTGATGGCAAGGTGGCTGTCATGGGCCAGAAGGTGCTGGAGGGGCAGAAGGTAGCTGTAGATGGCAAGTCTGTGGCTGTTCAGGAGAAAAAGGTGATCCTGGCAGTCAACAAGCCCATGGGTGTGGTTTGCACCACCAGTGATAAAGACCGTGCCCAGAATATCGTAGAACTGTTGCAGTATCCTCTGCGGATCTATCCGGTGGGACGGCTGGATAAGGACTCCGAGGGACTACTGTTGATGACCAATGACGGTGCGCTCATGGATGAAGTGCTGCGCGCCCGCAACGGTCATGAAAAAGAATATATTGTAGAAATCGACAAGACTGTCACCGACGAATTTGTTCAGGGTATGGCAGCAGGCGTGCCTATCCTGGATACAGTGACCCGCCCCTGTCAGGTGGAGAAGATCGGCCGCAACCGTTTCCGTATCATCCTGACCCAGGGGTTAAATCGTCAGATCCGCCGTATGTGCGAATATTTTGGCTGCCGCGTGGTCAGCCTAAAACGAGTGCGCATCGTTAACATCCGTCTGGGCAATCTACCTCTGGGAGGCTATCGTGAGCTGACCAAGGCTGAGGAGCAGGAACTGCGCCGACAGTTAGATCCTGGTGCGCAGGGTAAAAATACAGCTTCGGATAAAAAGAAAGAAAAGTCAAAGAAGCCCTATACATTAAACGCGGATAGACAAAAGAGTGGTGCAAAAAAATATGGTGCGCCCAAGAGAAGCATATCCAATGATGGGGCAAACAGACCTAATAGAAAAACGACGAATTCTTAAATCGTCAGGACATAACAGTGAGGAAACCGAATGGAACAGAAATTAGCCCGTATGCGGGAATTGACTACATTGCTGAATCAGGCTGCTAAGGCCTACTATCAGGAGAGCCGGGAGATCATGCCCAACGTGGAGTACGATCGTCTCTACGATGAGTTGCAGGCATTGGAGCAGGAGACAGGGGTAACTCTGTCTGGCAGCCCCACCGCCATGGTAGGTTATGAGATCCTCAGCGAGCTGCCTAAAGAGCGTCACGCAGCCCCCATGCTGTCTCTGGACAAGACCAAGGATGTGGAGGCCTTGAAGACCTGGCTGGGCGACAAGGAAGGTCTGCTGTCCTGGAAGTTGGACGGTCTGACCATCGTGCTGACCTATCGGGATGGTAAGCTGTACAAGGCAGTTACCCGTGGTAACGGCGAGATCGGTGAAGTAGTGACTGCCAATGCCAGAGCCTTTGACAATGTGCCCCTGACCATTCCTCACACTGGCGAGGTGATCCTGCGTGGTGAGGCTATCATTCGTTATTCCGATTTTGAAAAGATCAACGCAGAGATCGGCGATGCCGACAGCAAATATAAAAACCCTCGTAACCTGTGCAGTGGTTCGGTTCGTCAGTTAAACAGCCAGATCACCGCCGGCAGACATGTTCGTTTTTATGCCTTTTCTCTGGTCAGCGCGGAAGGCGTGGAGGATCAAAATAGTCGACAGGCCCAGGCTCAGTGGCTCCACAGTCAGGGATTTGATGTGGTAGAATATCGGGTGGTGACAGCAGATACTGTGGAAGAGGCAGTCCAGTACTTTGCCTCTGCCATCGTGAATAATGATCATCCTTCCGACGGTCTGGTTATGACCTATGACGATATTGCCTACGGCATTTCTCTGGGCCGCACGGCCAAGTTCCCACGCCACAGTATCGCCTTTAAGTGGGCCGATGAGCTGGGAGAAACCAGACTGCGCTATATCGAGTGGAGCCCGTCCCGTACCGGGTTGATTAATCCGGTAGCGGTGTTTGAACCGGTGGAGCTGGAAGGCACCACTGTCAGCCGTGCCAGCGTTCACAACTTAAGCATCCTGAAGGAATTGGCTCTGGGTGAAGGAGATATCATCACCGTCTACAAGGCCAACATGATCATTCCTCAGATCGCCGAAAATAAGACCCGCAGCGGCCCTGTGGCTCTGCCGGAGGTTTGTCCGGTATGCGGCGCACCTACCCATGTCCATCAGGATGGTGATGCGGAGACCCTGCACTGTGAGAATCCTGATTGCCAGGTGAAGAAGATCAAAAGCTTTGCTCTTTTTGTCAGCCGCGATGCGCTGAATATCGATGGTATGTCCGAAGCAACCCTGGAGAAGCTGATCGGCGTAGGAGCTGTCCACGAACTGGCAGATCTGTTCCGTCTGGAGAATCACCAGGAAGCGATCGTAACCATGGAAGGCTTCGGTCAGAAGTCCTTTGAAAATATGTGCCAGGCAGCGAAGAAAGCGGCAGATACCACCCTGCCTCGCCTGCTCTATGGCTTGGGCATCGCCAACATCGGCCCTGCC
>JAFYLG010000270.1 GCA_017537225.1 Lachnospiraceae bacterium | reverse complement strand
TTTTCCAACAAAGAATGTAAAATAGCACCGTATGGTGCAGATGAGAACGCCGATCCGTAAGGGTCGGCGTTTTTTCGCTTGTGTAGCTAAGTCCTTTAAACCTGCCGGTTTGTTAGGCGGGATACTTATGTGTAATCGATTGAGCGTCACTTGATTTTTTTGGGGAAATTGGTATATTGAAAAATAGAAATGGGATTTTTAAGGAAGGAGGTGCGACATGGATCTTTTTAGTATGCAATGTTTTTTAAGTGCTGCAGAGCATTTGAATCTGTCCAAGGCTGCCGTGGAGATGCATATTACGCAGCCGGCTATGTCTGCCCAGATCAAGAAGCTGGAGCAGGAGATCGGCGTATCTTTGTTTGAGAGAGACTCTCGCAGACTGATTCTGAGTCCGGCGGGTCGCATTGTGCAGGAATCCTTTGAGTCGATGGTGGGAACTTACAATACCATGTGCTGGAAGGTAGAGGCATTGGAGAAAACAGATAAATGCCTGAGGGTGGGATATCATGGCCCGGTAAATTGGGCCGGCATCACAGACTTTTTCCAAAGTTTTTTGAAGGAATATCCGGAAATCTCTATCCGTATTGTCACTGGAGAATATGGGGAATTGGCCAGAAAGGTAGAAGAGGGTCAGCTGGATGTGGCCTTTTTGGAAGCGGCAGAGTATAAAAATTATTCGTCGATCCAGTGGGAATTTTTGTTTGATGACTACGGTGCCTTTGCCATGAGTAAAAATCATCCGTTGGCTGGCAAAACCATCATTTCCCGAGAGGATCTGCAAGGGCAGATGGTGTATTTCAATCTGAGAGACTCGGACAGTATGCATGGAATCATGCGCAAATTGATCCAGTCAGGTATTGCCCAGGAGAATTTGGTTTGCGTAGAGGGAACGACGACGTCGATCATTCTGGCAGTGGCCAATGGTGGTCTGGCCGCAGTTCCCATGCGTTTTAAGGAAAGATCCAATGAAAATGTGGTCTATGTAAATCAGGAGGGTAAGGCTGTGCATATGCGGTTTGGCCTGATTTGGAAAAAAGATCAGGAAACCGAGCAATTAAGGCAGTTTGTGCAGCATGCAAAAACTCATGCTTGGTCAGCTGGATAACCTATCACTTTTATTTATGGAAGTATAAAAATATTTGAGTTCACGGCAAGGGACTTGTTTGTTAAAATAGAAACAACATGAGGGAACGGATCCTCAAAAAAGAAGGGAGATTCACAATGAAAAAAGGATTATCTCGTAGAGACTTTTTAAAGGGCGCCGCTGCTGGCGCTATGAGCGTTGCTGCTATGGGTGTACTGGGTGCCTGCACCAGTGGTGCTGACACTACTACCACTGCCTCCGCCGGAACTACTGCTGCTCCTGCTGGAACTACCGCTGCTCCTGCCCCTGAAACTCAGGCCCCCGAACCTGCAGTAGACTACAACTTGCCCGAAGATTGGTATGATGCCAAGTACTTCGCAAGACCAGCTGCTCCTACCGAGATCTCTGAAGTTGTAGAGACCGAAGTAGTTGTTGTTGGTGCCGGTAACGGTGGTTGCCCCGCTGCTATTTCCGCTGCTGACCTGGGCGCTAAGGTTGCTTGGGTAGAGCGTACTCCCGGTGCTGTTACCTGGGCCGGTGAAATGGGCGCTTACAACTCCAAGGTTATGAACGAAAAGTATGGTATCAAGTATACCGAAGAAGAACTGCAGGAGATCATCAACAACATCTGCAGCTACGGCAGCTACGACGTTGACCAGCGTCTGGTAGCCCTGTGGGTACACGAGTCCGGTCGTACCATGGACTGGTTCGTTGACAAGATGAAGGCTAAGGGTCTGGATATGTTCATCGAGACCGACCTGAAGGAAACCCGTTACATGACCAAGGTTCAGACTCACACCGTATTCCGTGAGGGTACCTTCACTGAGTTAGGCCCTAACATGATGGGTGCTCAGCTGTCCAACCCCGCCTGGATCGAGTACGGCGATGAGATGGACAATGTGACTAAGTTCTTCCATCACTCTGCTGAGCAGGTGATCCAGGACGAAACCGGCAAGGTAACCGGTATCTACGTTCGTGATATTGAGACCGACAAGATCATCCAGATCAACGCTTCTAAGGGCGTTATCATCGCTACCGGTGGTTACGGCGGTAACCCTGAGATGCAGGATGCTCTGCGTTATCGTGATAAGAATTACATTGCCAACAACTTTGGTTGTGGTCTGGCTGTGGGCGATGGTATCAAGATGGCTATGTGGGCAGGCGCTGCTCTGGATCGTAACCATGCAGGTGGCTGCTGGTTTGACCGCGCCGCTATCGCTCTGGATCACCATGTAGGCGCTCCTTATGCCGCCGGCCTGGAAGATATTTGGTGGCCTGGCAGCCAGCCTTGGCTGAACCTGAACAAGTTTGGTGAGCGTTTCTGTAACGAAGATACCACCTATGACTTCCACTGCAACAGCATGATGGGTCAGCCCGGTCACTTTGCATACCAGATTTTTGACTCCAATTTCTGGGAGGATTCCAAGGCATTCCACGCTACTATCTGTGCTCGTACCGTAGCTGTTCCCGGTGCTCGTAACTCCGAAGTACTGCCTGGCGTACATCCTGCCAAGGACGAGAAGGACTTCTATGACACCTTTATGGCTCCCGCTCTGGCCAGTGGCAAGCTGAAACAGGCTGACACTCTGGAAGAGCTGGCTCGCCTGCTGTCCGTAGAGGAAAAGGATATTCCTACCTTCGTTGCCAGCGTAGAGCGTTACAATCAGATGTGTGCTAATGGTTTGGATGCTGATTTTGGTAAGCAGAAGAAGGACCTGCGTC
>JAFYLG010000269.1 GCA_017537225.1 Lachnospiraceae bacterium | reverse complement strand
CTGGCTGCCTATGTGGCCGGAAAAAACACGCTGCATTCCCTTCTTCTTCTCACCCGCGAGTTCAAACGTCTGGTGGCTGCCATATTGCAGGTTCCTTACGGCGAGTTGATGCAGCGCCAAAAACGTCGTCGTCAAAGGCAAATCATCATGGGTCTGTCTACTCTGACCGCCATTGCCTTCGGTTTTGTGGGAATGCTATTAAACCGCAACGCTGAGATCTCAAAGCGCAACCAGCAGATCAGCCAACAAAATGTTCAGATTCTGCAGCAAAATGAAGAGATCCAGGAAAAAAATCGCCAGATCGAAGAACAGCTGCAGCTCACCTTGAAAAATGAATCACAATCCCTGGCTCAGTTAAGCCTGCAACAATTGGAAGATGGTGATCGCACCAGCGCCCTGGTCAGCGCCCTGCAAGCCCTCCCTTCCGCCGAACGCTCTCGCCCCTATGTCCCCGCTGCCGAGCGCGCATTGAACCATGCCTTGTATTCTTATCAACCCAAGGCATTGCGATATGATATCACCGTGCAGCAACCCACCAACATCTACCGTATGGTTCTGTCGGAAGATGGCCAATATGTGGTAACTATGGATGAGTTAGGACGCCTTCGCTGTTTTGAACTGCAACATGGCAGTCAGATCTGGGAGTATCAGCTGTCAGGTTCCAAAGTCACCTGGAAGTATGATGTGAATGAGGCCGAATTCTGTTCGGTACAAATCCGTGGATCCCAGATCTACTTCTCTGATCAGAATCACACTATTTTACTGGATCTGACCAACGGTTCCTTTATCCGCAGTATCGATCATTCTATCTACGATATCCGCGGCCTCCAAATTTCCGATGACGGCAGTCTGCTATTGTTCCACTGGGAGAATCGTAAAGACGATCAGATCCATCGTTTCTTTTATTTCTATGATCTGAACAGCGGCAAAAAAATACAGGAGATTTCCTATTCCAGTCCTATCGCCTGGGATTTAAACGCCTTCGTTATCTCTCCGGACAGCAGCCGTCTGTTTCTTGTCTTTTCCAACGAAAGCGCTCTTCGTTGTCAGGTGAGCAGTGTAGATATTGCCTCCGGCCAGACCATCTACGATGAATTGTTTGATCTCCATCTCCACGGTGCTTACTTTACATTGGCTGACAAGATGGCATTGACAGTACTGCCGGATCTGCGAGCAGTACTCTACTACTCTCAGGATTCTGAGTTCCCGGAAGACCTGGAGATCTATATGGCCAATATGAATATGGAGGCCCACGTACGAATCTTTTCTCCCACCGGCCAGCAGCTCTCCCATCTGGTACAAGAAGTACAAGGTGTCTATGGAACCTCTCCCTACAATGTCTCTGCCAACGATCATTGTATCGTCTATGGTCTGGATGACCATCTGGTGACACTGTATCTGGATACTTTGGAGCTGCACGATATTCCGGTCCACAATTCTTCGGACATTCTGAATGTCTACTGCAGCGGCAGCCATGGGATCTATATATTGGAGGATGGCAGCGTTCATATCGCAGATTATTACCAACCCGCTACCGCTTCCCTGTATCCGGATCTGTCCAAGGATCTGATTCAAGCTGCAGGTATCGGAGGTGACCAGGAGATCCTGGCGGTCATCGCCGCAGAAACACCCCACCAAATCAGCTTTTTGCGCATGATATGGGATCAGCAAGTCACCCCTGTCGAGGAAGCTGCCCTCGACTCCAAATATCCGCGCTATCAGGTCTGTGGTTTCCCCTCCGGAGACCGCTTTGTGATCCTGGATCAGCAACTGATCGGACTGTATTATAAGTACACTGTTTCCATCTACGACAGTAGTTCTCTGAAAAAAGCAGGGGAATACACTTTCTCTCTGTCAGAAACCATCCCCCTTTCGCTTTCTGGTTTTTCTGCAGACGAGAGCAAACTGATTTTCCGGAATCATGCCTTTGATATAAACACTCAGGAAGTTATTCGAAAATACACAGATGATCCTGCTCATACCGTAATCCTGCTGGATGACTATGATCCTTACGATTTAGACGTCAAGATATCCGACACCATCGAAAAAGTATCTGCCCAGCGCATGTGTCTGTTAAACAACAACACCGCCTTGCTGATCCAACATGATACCTGCCACTTCACCATTGCAGATCCTGTGAATGGCACGATCCTGGCACAGTATTCTCTGGACAATACTGCCTTTAGCGAATATGAAGACTATGTATTCACATTAGATTCCAACCGCAATACCCTCTATCTATATAATCGCTACGGAGAAGTTACTGGTCTGTGTATCAGCACGGAAACGTGGGATGTAATGGCACAGATCCCTAACTTAATCTGCCCGATTCCTGGGGGCCAGCGTATCCTCTGCACCGACAGAGATCAGCATACGATCCATGCCTATCCTCTCTACTCTCTGGAGGAATTAGTCGCACAGGGAAATCAACTCTTATCCCCCGCGCCCTAGTTCATTAGAACCAAACACAAAAAAATCCGGCTTGACCATCTGTTGCTTTACACAGACAGATTCAAACCGGATTTTCTTATGATCGTTTATTTATTCTGATAAGATCCATTCAAATTAAATTCTTTTTCTGGCAGTAATGGATACCCACTCACCCTGGTAGGTGGTCTCCAGCACTTCCCATACGGGATGGGCAGCGAAGGCTTCCTTAACCGCTTCTTCCTTCATATTAATGATCCCGGAGGTGATGAAGATGCCACCGGGCTTCAGATGACGATCAGCCTCACCAGTCAGCATGATGATCACGGGAGCCAGGATGTTAGCCACTACGATATCATAAGTGCCGATACCGGCCTGCTGCTGCAGAGCTTCATCGTCGATGATATTGCCGGTAACGATAGGGAACTGCTCAGCAGGGATGTGGTTTACTTCCACATTTTCCAGAGCGGCAGTCACTGCATTTTCGTCCAGATCGGTACCAAAGGCATACTCAGCGCCCAGCTTGATAGCCGCAATACCCAGGATACCGCTGCCGGTACCGATATCCAGTACCTTTACGCCGGGAGTCACATACTTCTGCAGCTGACGGATGCACAGCTGAGTGGTCTCGTGGGAACCGGTACCAAAAGCAGTGCCGGGGTCGATCTCGATCATCAGCTTGTCCTTGTGCTCCTCAGGGATCTGCTCCCAGGTGGGCTTGATCAGAATATCATCTACGGTAAAGGGCTTGAAGAATTCTTTCCAGTTGTTGATCCAGTCTTTGTCCTCAGTCTCACCGGTCTCGATGGTGCCGGCACCAATATTAACAAACAGAGCGGTCTCCTCCAGACCATCTCTTACCTGCTCCATCAGGGCTTCGATTTCTTCGGGAGCAGTGTCATCGTCCAAATAGAAAGACACCTTGGCATTGCCCTCATCCGGAGGAAGCTCCGGCAGGATATCGATAAACATTCCTTTGGTATCACTCTCGGTCAGAGGCACATTATCCTCGATTTCGATGCCTTCGATACCCAGTTCGCCCAGCATATCGCTGACCAGATCCACTGCTTCGGTGGTGGTGTGGATGGTGTATTTTAACCACTTCATAATTTTCGTTCCTCTTTTCTCTTATTTTGTCTTAAACTCTCTTTATTTCACTTATTTTCACTATATTGCTTTATTATCTTCAGTGTTTTTGCGATAACCAGTCGTGAAATCCACCTGATTTTTCAAGGTCTCGCCGGCTACAAATGCCTTCAAATTATTCACTGCGATACGTACCACTCTCTCCAGTGTTTCCGGCAAATGGAAGAAACCAGACACATGAGGAGTCAACAGCAGGTTGGGAGCCTCCCACAGAGGATGATCCTGAGGCAGAGGTTCCGGCTCTACCACATCCAGACAGGCACCGCCCAGATGACCGCTGCGCAAAGCATCATTCAAGGCATAACTATCCACGGCAGCACCACGGCCTACATTGATCAGTACCGCTCCCTCTTTCATGCGGGCAAATCGATCTGCATCAAACAGATGATAGGTGGCATTACCACCGGGCAGACTGCATGCTACATAATCGGCCTGAGGCAGCAGCTCATCCAGCTGATCCAGGCTATACAGACCATCCAGATAGTCTGGCTTCTCACCTACATTGCGGCGGATGCCGATAACACGGCTGCCCAGCAAATGCATCTTACGGGCAAACTCACCGCCAATATCTCCCAAACCTACTACCAATGTGGTAGCGCCATAAATGGATCGTACGGTACCAAAGTCTTTCCAGGCCTTTTCTTTCTGCGCATCATAGTAGTGATCCAGCTTTTTGATCAGCATAAATAACTGTGCGATCATATGCTCGGAAATATTCAGTCCATAGGCACCGGTGGAATTGCTCAGTACGGTACCGGGAGCAAGTACGCCGGGGGTGGTAAATCCATCGGTACCGGCAAAGCTCAACTGTACCCACTTGATATTTTCGTAGCCTTTGAACTTATCTACAGGAATATTACCGATGGTAGCATCCACCGTCTGCAGTAACTCCTCCGTCACTTCAGATGCAGGCATATATACAAACTCTGCTTCCGGCGCGGCGGCCTGCAATGCTTTTTTGTGATTCTCATTTACGGGTAACACTACTACGATCTTCATGGGGATCCTCCTATTTCTTCCTGTGCAAGTAACAAATTTTATCCTAGTGTACATTCTATCACAAAACGAGAAAAAAGCAAATTTGGTAAATGGAATTTTACTAACTTTGCTTTTTATTATTTCTTTCCAAAACTACGAACTCCTATATCTGCAGTTCTCAAACCATATCAAACCAAAACAAACCGACATCAGCTTAGAACATCACAGAAAACAATAATGTATTCCAATGCATATATATTTTTAATGAACAAAGTAAATGAGGATTCTTTGTGCTGTAGTGCAGACTGGTCTGCGTTTTTCTCATATCGCACATCGGTGATAGAATATCCATAGCGATTGCCTTCCATGTCGGTGAAATAGATGGTATCTCCTACCGAAATCTCTCGATAAAAATCATATTGCCCCTTCTGGGAGGTTCCACCGATCTGCATGGTGCGGTCATAGATACTTCCATAAAACTGACAGGGGTACTTGGATGGTGTTCCCCAATCGGCACAGACCGGAAGTGTAGAGTCATAATGAGGGATCTCCAGCATGCCGACGAAATCTATTCCATCTATAGAAAGCGTGGACATGGTATTATCTCTTCTCTCTTCCGGAACAGCATTTTGCGGTTCGGGCATCAATGTGCGAAGCATATCTACATAGTATTCTGTTTTCTCAGCCGAAGTATGTATATTCCATTGCCAAAAGATAAGAACCCCCATGGCAACGATCAGTAAACAGCCTCCGGCCAGAATACAAATCTTCTTCCATTTTCCATTCATTTGCTGTTTCATAGGCGTGTTCTCTTCCCTGTGATTCCTAAGATTATAAGCACACTGCCAGAAATGATCATGAGAACAGACCACAGCATAATATTGGAGGTATCACCTGTTTGTGGGATATTTGGCGTATCCGTTGGCCACATATTTATTAAGACAAAAGAGTTTTCCCGTTCCTCAACGGTCATCGTATATCCTGAAGGGATATTTCGCTCAACGACCTTCCAAACAGAACCATCATCTTTTGCTTTCCATTGATATGCCCAATGATTTTCCTCTGAAAGAATCACCGTTTGATGACTTACTCCATTTCGAAATATTTCTACCTCTATATTTTGGGGACGATCCGAACGACCACTGTCGCCCTTCCACAGTTTTAGGATCCTGAACTCGATTTCCTCATCGGTTTCAGCCGGAGGGATCGCCTTGGATTTTGGATTCACTGCAACTTCGTATTCCCACAAACCGTCCGTGCCTAATCCAGGCAAAGCTACCAGCGCCGAATCAAACTCATAAATCCAACCGTTTTCAAGCACATGTTCGGTTATTGCTAAATACAATCCCGGTTTTAATGTCTGGAAACAGACCTGCCCATCCTGATCGGTGACCCCTGTAAGATCGGCCCCCACGTTATAGGCAAGAATATGGGACTCAAGGGTTGATCTGATCACATTCCACTCTCCAAGGGATCGCACATCATTCAGGATCAGTCCCGAACTGGCAAACGGTGCTGCAAGACTATATCGAAAATCTGCCGACACCTCTGCGATT
>JAFYLG010000268.1 GCA_017537225.1 Lachnospiraceae bacterium | reverse complement strand
TGAAGCAAACATGGCCTGCCTTCGCGAGGGCTGCGAGCAATTGAAGGCACCTTTTATGCTGCTGCGTGCAGATCATGATTACACGGATGGATATGTACAGGCTACTCCCTGGGAAGTTATCGATGCCGCTCACAAGACTATCGACGTCCACGAGGACGTGGTAGTGATCGAGCAGAATGAGTTCCTGATCGTAGGGGTGAATAACACTACTTCCCAGCTGACAGAGGAAGCATATCACAAGCTGGAGGATATCTTCGCTCTGGGCAAGCCCATTGTTATGGTGATGCATGTGCCTTTTGCCTCTCAGGTGGAGGACGGTCTGGCGGCGGCATCCCGTGAGAAGTGGAATGGACTGGAACTTTTATGGGATTACAATGGTTTTCCCTTCTATGTAGGCGAGTATGGTGAGCGGTTACTGGATCTGGTCTGCGCGCCGGATAGCCCGGTGGTAGAAGTATTGGCAGGTCATTTGCATATTCCCTATGACGGCCCCCTGACAGAGACCGTTCATCAGCATGTATTTGATGCCTCTCACAAGGGCACGTTAGGATACGTGATAATTTCGTAGTGACATGGCTCAATTACAAGAGTTATTTACATAAACTAAAACTCGAGAATTGTCAGACAATATCCCCCAAATCCACCCCATGTAACAGCCTGCGCTAAATAGTCAGACAGGCCCCTATATTGTCATTTACTGCCATATACAGTATAATGGAAGAGGATCAAAGAGTAGCAGATACTGTGTTTTGGACCGATATAGCCTCCCGGGCAAATGTTGCATTTTTTGAGAAAAGTTTTCAAAAACGTGTTACATTTTGTCGATTTTTTCGTTGATATAAGTAGAGGCGTTGGAGAGAACGTTCTGCAACAGCTGGGCAGAGCGGCCACCTCGGATACAGACAGAAAAAGGGGGCTATATACAAGATGATTCGAACATTTCAGCCGGTGGGACAGGGTACTTTTATCACCGAACAGTTTGAACAGGGACAAAACATCGTGTTTGATTGCGGTTCTTCTACGTCGAAAGGGCTGGTCAGAGAGTTGATCCGCACGAATTTTGACGAGAATGAGTTGATCCAGGCAGTGTTTATCAGTTCATTAGACATCGAACACGCAGGCGGGTTGGAGGCCCTGGTGCAGTGGTGCTGTGTCAAAAAAGTCTTTGTTCCCTATTTGAAAGAAGACGAGCGGGCATATACACTGTTTAAATATCTGTGTGAAGGTGGAGATCCGGAGGGATTTCTGGCACGCCTGATCATAGATCCTAAAAATGCCCTGTCAGAGTTTTCTGTTTTGCCGCCAGGCTGCCACGTGGTGACACAAGTGGCGCCGGAGACGGCAGAGGAGGAAAATGTCTTTGACGCAGTCATGCCGGTGGGCGTGATGCCCTGGAAAGCCATAGACGGATTTCGCGTGTCGGTGGAAGCGAACGCGGACTGGATCTGCTATGTGAGAGCCTATGACTGCAGACAAGGGTTAGAGCAGCTGACAGAGGCATTGAGTGAAGTGGGAGGTGATCCTCAGTGGATCACCACCGCGGCCGCTGTATGGCAGGCCTGGCGGCAGGACTCTGCCCGCCAGATCTTACGACAGGCATTTCGACTGTGTAAGAGATGGTTCAGTGTGGTTTCTCTGGTAGTGTACTCGGGACCTCAGTATCGGGATTACTACGTGTATGAGCAATTCACACCACTGGGAAAGTGGAGTTATGTATCCAGGATACGTTCAGGCGGCATTTACACAGGAGAGCTGTGTTTGGAGGATGAGCAGATCCGCGCAGCATTTCTGGAAGATTTCCGGCGCTATCGGCCACGGACCGGTAGTTTTCTATTGCCGGGACATGGGGCCATTGACCTGTTCCATGAGAGCTTTTTGCCCAAAAGCCATGCCATTGTGGTGGCTACCGCCAGCACAGAAAATGTGTTGTGTATGCCCCATGGCAAGGTGATTCGAATGGTGATGCAGCGACAGCTGCCCTTGTATGTGGTGACGGAGTCGCCGGGCAGTGCTGCTCGTTTCAGCGTTACGGATCATATCGGCTAGAAAATGGACAGGTAGACAAATGATGTATGTAAATCGAGATAATACAAGGGAGGATCTGCCATGCTGGATGAAGACAAGATCTTGACGGATGAAGAAGCAAAGCGGATCATAATGACTCTGTACGACAAAGGCTATGGGTTGGCGGTCTACATGATCGAACGGATCCTGGGGACCCAGTTGGCACGGGAGACAAAAGAAGACCTGGTGCAAGAGGGCTTTTTGAAGTTGGTGTCGTATGTAGAACGACTTCGAGGGCGTCCTTTTGGGGAACAGTTGGCCTATATGGCAAAGATCATGCACACGGTGGCACTGGATGAAGTTCGCCGCCAGACGCAGATAAAGTTGTTGTACAGCTTGGACGAGGAAAACAGACCGGAGCCCGAATCGTTGGACCTAACGCCGGAGGAGCTCTGCATGATGCAGGAGAGTGTGGCGGAAAAACGTGCCAACATCCGCGCAGCCATGGAGCGCTTGCCGGAGAGGGACCGGAGACTATTAATCGAAAAGTACCAAAATGGCCGCAGTGATGTGGAGATCGGAGCCATGCTGGGGATCAAAACCAGAAACGTTCGTGTATACATGGCAAGAGCACGCAACAAAGCGGCGATCTATTATGGAGAAGAAGTAGATGGGAAACGATATGGAAAGAAACGGCGTCAAAAAGACGCCTGATCTGGAAAATAGACTGTCCAGCAGACGGAGTCAAAAGGAGTTTGAGGAGCTCCTTTTAAAAGATATCCTCACAGAAGCAGAGGCTGGTGAAGCAGATTTTTGGGAGCAAAAGGCCATGGAGTTGGCCGGCAAACCAGGCTATGCCCCCAGCCCCGAACAACGGGCCGCATTTGAGGAGCGGCTTGATCTCGAAGTGAAACAGATCCAGAAACAAAAACGTCAGATCGCCCAGATCTCACACCGTTTACAAACCACAGACAGTCCTCTGGTTCCAGAGAACCCGCAAGGATCTCAGGACCAGAAAGTCTTGCAGATCTCTGCGAAACATTCAGGCAGAGCCCGACGCATTCTGCGCAAGGTTGGTTCTGTCGCCGCTGTCCTGATCCTCTTTGTCTTTATGACCATGTACCACACGGTAGATGCCTTTGCCGCAGGCGTAGATCGATTTGTAGCCACGATGCTGCCGGATGACGGCGCCGAAGAGCTGCGAATTGAGGAGAAGCAAGACAAAGGAATCGAGCTTGACCTTGCATTGTTTGAAGGAAAGTATATTCCAGATTGGGTGCCGAGAGGATATGTGTTATCTAAGATTGAGAATCTTCAACGTTTGGTGAGAATAGAATATACCAATAATAATGGCGAAGTCATATCGTATCAAATATCAGATGGAAGGCACTCTTGGATGGTAGATGACGAAGAGGTGGCGGAGAATAAGATATATGTATTGGATGCATGGGCCAGAGTCATCGAGATGGGTGAGTCAGTAGGTGTGGTATGGGAGGATGAGGAATATATCTACACTGTAAATGGCAATGTAGAGCTGAGAGATGATTTGATCAAAATGGTAGAGAAGTGTATTAGAATAGGGGAATAGAGTATGAAACGAGTTTTGATTTGTTGCCTGATTTTTATGATGCTGTTCACTTCGACAGCGTTAGCGGAAGAAAGTAGTGAAGGG
>JAFYLG010000267.1 GCA_017537225.1 Lachnospiraceae bacterium | reverse complement strand
TCAGACTTAGTTTATCGGTCATTTTATATTTGGAACCATTGCGGGTCACCAAATGATCCACGGTGACCGGTCGTGACTGGAGGAGCACATCTGCCCCGGGGCAATACACATCATCCAGCACTGTCAGCCGATCTTCCCGATACAGGGCCACCTCCATCTCCAGCACTGTCTCCACTGCCAGCTGGCGCATCTCCCCATCATAATCCTCCTTAGCCTCCACGCTGCGATGTACCGGTCGGATACGGATCTCCGGAATCATTTCATCCGTAGATTCCGGTGCCTCCAACGCTCCGGCAAAAGGAATGCTGCGCTCCAACCACTGGAGAGGAATATGTTCTTCCTGCCCTTTGTAAATACAAAACAGCTCCATTTCGCCATGAATACTCAGTTTTCCATCCAGAGGGCGGCACTCGATCCCGCGTGGTTCCAGACGATACCACAGGATCTGATCGATGTTGGGCTTATTGGACGACAGCTCCACTTCTTCTTTGATCCGATAGGTATCCCGCATCTGAACTGCCAGCTGTGCTACCTCCAGAGTACGGCTGACCGACTCTGCTCCATGCCCTTCTTCCGCCGCCCCTGTCACCAGTTCTGAACAGGCTTCCCACGCCGTGGCAGTCAGCGTCAACAGACCTTTTACATTTAACTTTCGCGAATGGATCAGGGATATGTTCATGTCCTCAATCTCCCAATCCACCCGGATCTCGTGATCGTCGCTCATCGCCTTTACATTGATGGTCTCTTCAAAAGGCAGGGACCCTTCTATATTGTCCACCATACGACTTTTCTGTGCATGATACAACACCCGAAAATACAGCCGTCCACGCACCATGAGACGATTTCCCATGAGACGTACTTCTTCCAGATCTACCTCCGCACAGTCCAGGATCACCGCTTCCACGTCTGCCTTGGTATCCGGCACGATCACATCTTCATCCAGGGTCACCTGACTGATCACTTGTTCCTTTTGTCGATTTCTATGTATACTGGTTTTCGTCAGCTCCATCTGTCCCTCCGAAATCTAATTCACTGTTCCTATGATATGTCAGCTTTCCGGACGTTATGAACAATACCTCTGCTACCTTCATCGGAAAATCACCGATTCCGGTCGATCCGCGGTGCATATCACAATATACGGCCAGGATGCTCCCTGAGAAACCTCCTCATCCTTTGCAGGCCCCAACAGATCCGTATCAAACACAATGGCATTTTCTGTCAGATACAAGGCATTGACCCGCACACTGTAGCCACCGGTATCTTTCTCTCCAAAGCCCGATACGATATAAAGCTTACCATCCACACTGTAGGATAATTTAAACTCATTGGCCTTTTTCTCCCGAATCAGCTTGGCCAGTTCCTCCGGGATCTCTGCTTCCGGCACCACCGTAAATTCCAGATCCGCCACTTTGTTTGCCGGCTCTCCTGTATCCGTACAGCCTGCCGCTGCCATCATCAGCCACATCATACCGATCGCACATACCACGCACATCCTCCATCGAATATGGTTTTCGCAGAACTTTCGATGCTTCCCTATTTTCTTTCCCATTTGATCTGATCCTTTCTGTCTCATCCTTCCACCTGCCACACGATTCGTGGTACAGTCTATTCCGTAGAGATCAGAAAAATACCGTGCTTATCCGAAAAATGCAAATGACTCACCCTTGCAGGTTTTACGGTTTCATGATATCCTAACGTTGATCTGACGTTCACTTAACGTCATCAGAAAGGAATACTATCATGCGTATTTGGGCAAAAACCTTTGAAAATAATCATATGATCCGCGACATCGTCATCACCAATGATGATCCCACCATGACCCGTACCAAAAAGGTCTTTGCTGCTCTGGACGAGGTCTGCATGGCTTTTGACCTGAGCGTTCCCATCTGGCTGGATGTCAATATCGCAGACTTCAAACGTACTGCCAAAACTCGTTTCCGTCAGGATAGCTTTGTGGATCATATTGATTTTGATTTTCTGGAATTTCACGTCATTGAAGAGGATTGATCTTTAAATAAAAAACGGCATAGCCTGGGCTATGCCGTTTTTATTATTACAATTGACTATTTATATTGGTTATTGATATCTATGATCAATTCCCCGGTCTCTGATCGCTTTTCTATAAGTTGCTCCCCATGATCGATCAGCTGTCATGCGTGCCAACGCTGTGCCTGCTGTCTGGTCAGCTTTTTGCCGGCCTTACAGATGGGACACATTTCAAAATACTGATTTTTAATAGGGATCACCGGGATAAAAAACACCGAAAACCAGGTAGTATACTGCATCACAGGCCAGCGACGCACATTGTTGCAGCGGGGACATAACAACTCCCTGCCAAGAGCCAGCTCTTTTTTTGTCTGTTTGGATCCGAATAAAATAAACATGCGTTGCTCCTTGTCTTTGGTATCTAAATGCAGTCTAAATCTATCACCGGCAGAGTATTAAGACAAATACTCCCGCAGAATATCGGCAATGATCGCCTCCTGTTCCGGCGTCAGTTTGCGATGCTCTCTGGGCTCCTCCTCCAGTTTTTGGTCTCGGCCAGCGGCAATACGATCCAGGCTCTGTCGTAAATACAATAGTTGGGCATCCAGCTCCTGTTGTGTATTCTGTAGATTCTGCCCTTCCGGGCCATTAAAACCAGCCTCTCTGCCTGCGGCAATTTCCGGGGCAGAACGCCCCACCTCCTGTCTGCGGCTTGTCCGACGGCCTCTCTTTCGAGTTCCATCGCCGATCTCTGCCACCGATCCCGTTGCCGACCCTGCACCCTTGCCGTATGTAGCCTGTCCCGTCTGGTGAGAACTATCTCCCTGACCATTAGACGTAGCCAGTGACTGTAGTCCGGTTCTCAGCCGATGATATCTGCGAGATGCTACCCACTGATGTGCAATGCCCTCCAGGACCATCAGTCCCATCATGATCAAAATGCCCTGTTCCTGTAAAAAGTTCAAAATCAAAGTACCCATTGTATTCTCCTTTTCCAATTTTTAACAACATTGTAAAAGAGAATCTCGACTTTGAACAGGTATATCTGACCGACCGATGACGGGCCCATTCGACAGTCACCTGCGAAAGGCTACCGGTTTTGTACCATCTGGTCGAATCAATGCCGGATATACTGCTTTATGCCAGTTTTTCTGCCATGGCCATCATCAGATTCACACTGTGCTCTACGGCCTTGGCCTCAAACTCAGGGTAATCCATGGTGGCGCTATCATCAGCCTTATCAGAAATGGCACGGATGATCAGGAAAGGAACCTGGTTGCGATAAGCGGCCTGAGCGATGGCAGCGCCTTCCATCTCGGTGCAGTAACCGGCAAAAGTGTCAGTCAGCCACTGCTTCTTGGCCTTGTCAGAGATAAACTGGTCACCGGAAACCACACGTCCTACAAAGGTGCTGATCTCCGGATTGACTACGGCGCAGCACTCCTGGGCCAGCTTCTGCAGCTTTTCATCGGCCACAAAGGTGGATCTCTCCATCTGAGGGATCACACCGACCGGGTAGCCAAAACCGGTGGCATCCATATCGTGTTGCAGAGTGTCGGAACAGATCACCATATCGCCAATGTTGATCTCAGCCTTCAGAGAACCGGCGATACCGGTGTTCACAATGGCATCCACACCAAAGTCATCCACCAGGATCTGGGCGCACATGGCAGCATTGACCTTACCTACACCACTGCGTACTACTACGGCAGGACAGCCTGCCAGCTCACCCTGGCAAAATTCCATTCCCGCTTTATTCTTTACTACTACATTCTGCATTGCTTCTTTCAAACGTGCCACTTCGATCTCCATGGCGCCGATAATTCCTAACATATCATTTCCTCCTGTATATCTTTTTCCCTACGAGCCGTCTTTTGCCAGATCTCATATTTCTATCGCCTTTTATTATAACAGATTTTTGGATTTTGACAATCACTGCCTTGGCTTCCTCCTGCCTATCGATAAGCTCTCTGACTTATCCTTTTAATATCTTCCTATGTACGCAAAAAATCCGACTTATTTGGAAGACTTTTTCATATAAAAGAATAGAACTCTCTCAAAAAATGTGTTATGATAGCGTGGGATGGGAGGCAATGGATGCTTTTCCCATCAAACATTCATGTATTTGCAAAAGAGGAGGAATCTTATCATGACTTATAAGACTTTCGGCACTTGCAGCCGATTCATCAACTTCGAGATCAAGGACGGCATCATCGAGTCCGTAGAATATGTAGGTGGCTGCCAAGGCAATACCACCGGTATCTCCAAACTGGTCGTTGGTATGAGCGTAGACGAAGTGATCGCTCGCCTGGATGGTGTAGACTGCGGCGGCAGAGGCACCTCTTGTCCTGACCAGCTGGCCCGCGCCCTGAAAGCATACAAGGAACAGATCGCATGAAAAAAATCATTCTGACCGGCGGCGGCACCGCCGGACACGTAACCCCTAACCTGGCTCTGCTGCCTTTGTTAAAGGAGCATGGTTATGAGGTACGCTACATCGGCTCTTACACCGGTATCGAAAAAACTCTGGTAGAGCAGGCCGGTATCCCTTATGACGGCATCTCTTCCGGCAAGCTGCGCCGCTATTTTGACTGGAAAAACTTTACCGATCCCTTCCGCGTACTGAAGGGGTATGGTGAGGCCCGCAAGCTGCTGAAAAAATACCAGCCTGAGATCGTCTTCTCCAAGGGTGGTTTTGTAGCTGTACCCGTAGTTATGGCTGCCAAGCATCTGCATATCCCGGTCATCATCCACGAGTCTGACATGACCCCCGGTCTGGCCAACAAACTGGCCATCCCTTCTGCCACCAGAGTCTGCTGCAACTTCTCTGAGACCATGAAGTATCTGCCCGCTGACAAGGCCATCCACACCGGATGCCCTATCCGTGCTGAGCTGCTGACCGGCAGCAAAGCCGTCGGCCAGAAACTGACTGGTTTTACCGACGAAAAGCCTGTACTGATGATCATCGGCGGCAGTCTGGGTGCTGTAGTTGTCAACAACGCTGTCCGCGCCGCTTTGCCTCAGTTGCTTGACCAGTTCCAGGTAGTCCATCTGTGCGGTAAAAACAATCTGGACGAGAGCCTGCAGGGTACTCCCGGCTATGTTCAGTACGAGTACATGGGCGAGCCTTTGAAGGATCTCTTTGCTCTGGCGGATATCGTGATCTCCCGCGCCGGCGCCAATGCGATCTGCGAACTGCTGGCACTGAAAAAGCCCAACCTGCTGATCCCTCTGGGTTCTGCCGCCAGCCGCGGTGACCAGATCCTAAACGCAGAGTCCTACTTCAAGAAGGGTTACAGCATGCTGCTGCCTCAGAACGAACTGACCGTAGAGCGTCTGGTTCAGGATGTACAGACCCTGTACGCTAACCGCACCCAGTATCAGGAGACCATGGCTCTGGCCACGGACCGTGACGCAGTGGAGAAGGTGGTTACTCTCATCGAGGAGTGTCGTTTAGGGTAATTCATGACTGTAAAGAAAAAGGGAACTCTGCATGGGCAGAGTTCCTCGATTCTCAAAGTATCTTCCTTACAGCGCCTCGCGGATCTTTGCTGCGGTCTCAGCCAGTTCCTCTCTGGAAGGAGAACCGGGCTCCCAACATACCATATCGGGACCGTCTGCATAGCGGGGGATCACATGCATATGGAAGTGGAATACGGTCTGACCAGCAGCCTTGCCGTTGTTCTGCACCAGATTGAAACCGGCACAGCCCAGACCTTTCTTCATAGCCTGACCGATGCGGGCAGCCAAAGGCAGGATCTTTGCCGCCAGTGCCTCATCCAGTGTACAAACATCATCGTAATGGTCCTTGGGCAGGATCAGTGCATGTCCCTGGGAAGCAGGACCCAGGTCCAGGATCACTCTCACATCCTCATCCTCATAGAGGGTGCTGGAAGGGATCTCCCCGGCAGCGATCTTACAGAAAATGCAATCGTCTTTTCTCATAATCATATCTCCTTTATCATCCACATCCAAAAGCAGGATCATGCTCTGCTTTCGATGCCATTATACTCCGTGACCGATATCTGCCCCCCTGAGGATCAGTCGCTCAAATCATACCACACATCTTCCGGCTCCGGCTGTCTGCGACGGATACTCTGTCCTCCGCGGTACAACAACATTCCCAGTAAAAATCCCAATACCAATCCACCGATGTGAGCCGCATTGTTGATCCCACTGTCTGCAAAGCCATTATACAGTGTAAACAGGATCATCAACATCAGCTGCCTGCTGGTCAGATCCGCCAGCTGACCCCGATGTCTAAGCACCACCCACAACATGGCTCCTACGATACCAAAGACTGCGCCGGAAGCTCCAGCTGTATTGGTGTAAGGATCCGTAAACAGATAGTAGGCCAGTGAAATCAGATTTCCACCCAGACCGCAGGCCAAATAGGTCAGTGCAAACTTACCATGCCCCAGATATTTTTCCAGACGGGAACCCAGATACCATAGCAACAGCATGTTGTTGAACAGATGACGAATGCCAAAATGCATGAAAAAGGCGGTAAACACCCGATAATACTCTTTCCACTCTACCACCATCATGGGGACCATCGTGCCGTGCTGCACCATAAAGTAGCCATCCACAGTAGACCCCTGCCACTCCAGATAAAGGTGATACAGCACATTGGCCGCCAATAAAAGCCAGGTCACCAGTGGTAGAAAACTCCTCCGAGGTGGCTGATCATAGCCCCAGTTGCCTCCATATGGATTTTGATACTCACGTCCGTCGTTGCACTGCATGAAAAACTTCCTCTACGATCTCATTGTTGTCACTGCTTTATTATACCACTGTTTCGCCCACTGGCAAAGAGTTGTTTTGGACGTTTTTTCTTCTCTTTCTTTTTTTCTGCTTCCTGAGACTGGGGCCATAATGCCCAACGCTCCAACGCCTCCATATATTCTCCTATACAAAAATTATCCTTCTGCACCGCTCCGTACAATTCATAACACATGGGCCCGCAGTCTTTATCACCGGGATCTGTTCGCTCCATCATATATTTTATCAGTTGATGCAGTTGCTCCCTGGCATCCTGTCTGGCATCCGGATACAGACAAAAATAAAAGTTTCCTTGAAACGGCTCCGACTCACTGCCCCGCAAAAAGATGGTCTCCGGACTGAGCAACAGATATTCTTCCGTCAAAAGATATTCTTCCAATTCTGTCACTGCCTGGCACAGAGTAAATACCCACTGCTTTAGCACCACCGACTGCAACGCATGATGTTCCAGATACTCTGCCAGACTGATCAGGGAAGACACTTTATACTCATAGCTTACATCATCATCATAATATCGCTGCGCCATCGGCAAAAAACCGCGCATCTGATTTTCCAGGATCATCCTCTTAGCATATCCTGCTTTCCCATCCGGCCGTCCCGGCAGGATCATGTAAGTCCCATTGATCCCTCTTTCATAACGGATCTCCATATCCATGATCTTATTCCTCCCATTCTTCCAGGATGGCACCGACAATCTGTACAAAGCGCCAGGAGTCCTGTTCCTCACTCTCATATACCGCTTCATATTGGTAAGCTTCTTCCCTTACCGTGTCATGAAGCAGCACCACCATCTGCAGCAACAAAAACAAAATCCCCAAAATCATAGGCACTAAAAAAACTGCCTCAATGGTAAAACTTCCCGAAAGCCCTTTCAACCCGGAATCCACAAAAACATCGTATGTATCAGATACCCAGCTGCCAGGCAGGGGATAAAGGGAATGGCATGATCTTTTGATTTTTTTTGAACCAGCAGCAGATACAGAGAAAGAAAGGAAGCCACAAGCAATGCCCACATCAGCACCGACAGACAGATACCAAAGCCCAGATAAAGCCCCAGACACAAGATCACCATGGCATCCCCCCGGCCAAAACGGTCTTTTGTGGCCCAACTGATCCACCAGACGACACCTCCCAATACCAGACCGCCCAACACCGAAGCGGTAAACAGTTCTCCATCGATCCCCTGCCACAGCAGCCCTGCTGCCATTACCAACACTGCCTGCCAGAGATGGATCACACGGTATTTCAGATCCCATACAGCCCATATCATCAGCCAGAGGATCAGCCAGATCTCTTTGGTATTTTGTTGCAAAAACAATAGAACTTCGATCCATGTCATTTTACTCCTCCCTTCCACAACGACTGCAGGGCCGCAGATCCTTTACCTGGCTCATGGGAACCGATGTAATATATCTGCGCAAGCCGGCACAATCCCACTTACCGTGAAACCGATCTCCATCTTCTGTCACATACACTGCCTCTTCCCATCCACCGGGCTCACAACGCTCACAGGCATAATATTTTCCACCATTGGCATTGCGCAGGTCTTCTACCTGGGACATGGACACAGAGCGAACCGAAAGATTCAGATAGGTGCAGGACAGGGTCACATGATAGACCTGACCATTTCTGGTCACATAGACCATCCGTTCCGTAGTCTCTACCTTTTTTGCCGGAACCACATCTCCCATCCTAGCGTAACGATAACACTGCTGCCGCAGGATAATGTCTCCCATTCCCCATAACCTGACAGGAAGACGAATGGGATAAGACACTACCAGCCGCAATCGATGATGCTCACGCAGTAATCGGCTCTCCTCAAACGAGATCCCTTGTTCTCCCTCTGCCAATACAGAATGGCTCAGAGTTTCAGGTCCCAGCAGTTCCATAAAACGAATCCGGATGGCCTCCTCACTCAGTTCTGCCAGGAGATATTCTTTTAGTTCTTCCAGCAATTTTGACTCGCTTTCCCACAGACGGACCTGGCTGTTTAGGTAACAGTACTGGGCCACTTCATTTCCCACCTGCTCCAATGCTTTCTGCATCCGTAACTGTAGCTGCATCACCAAAAACAACTGACTCAGCGAAACCATAAATACCAAAAACACCGTAAGACCTAAAGACGCTTCGATCGTCATGCTTCCTGGCATTTTTCTGGAAAAGCAATGCAAGAAGGGGATGTTCCATGCCCTTTCTCCTTCAGTGAGAGAGATGTGTTGCTTTCTAAAACGGTACAGTTTGATTGTTTTTGGATTGCCAGGGGATAGCGTTTGCGGATTGAAAATATAAGATCTGGAGTGAGAGAGAGTGCCAGATTTGTCATGAACTTGAAAAAGAAAGGGCACAGAACATCACCTCCTTGATCGCCCCGACAAATCGCCCTGGCTCATTACTCCAGAGTATCTGCCAAATCAATATCCATACGTTACTTGTCGTTTCATCGTTTTTCCTGCAACCGAGCCTGTCACAACTACCTTTGCCTGACACCAGCCCTGATCGATGCAAAAACTTTTGCGTTCTGCCCGCAGATTTTCCTCTGCCACCTCCATAATGCGATAGCACATCTCTTCTGTAGGAACCAGATACAACAAAAGCCTCAGATACTCCTGATAATCCATTCCATCGGATCGATCCAGCCCCGTGACAAATCCGTCATCCAGCAATGTCCACAGATGCTCTAACGCCAATATCCAGCTGGCATCATCCTTCCAAAAAGGGACCTGTCTACCAGACAGCAAGGCCCTCACATCGCAGACTGCCTCAGCCATGGCCCACACCACCATCAAAAGCACTGTCATCAGGCCAACCGGGATCCATCCACCCAGCGCTGCCGAAAGTCCCGCTGCCGTCAAATGCAGAACCTCCTGACTGCTGCTGTTTTGCAGCAGATACATCAAATTCAATGTTCCCCTGGTCAGCAATAATCTCTCTGCAACCGATGCCAGATTGGCAGAATCTTTATGGTGCCCGGCAATCACATATTCCGTTTCATACCGTAGTCCCGCCCCGCCGGTCAGCTTCTTTTGTTCACTCAATGGATCAGCAGCTTTTATAGATCGACCTCCTGCTCCGTCAGCAGTATATCGCAACGCATACTCGGCACATAAGACACGGCGATACGCATCATGCAAAAAGCTCTCTTCTTCCTGCCGCTGACTGCGAGTCAAAGCACGTCCCAGCGATGCAGAAGATACTTGCTCTGGATTCCTCATCACCAGCCCCAACACGCCTTGGTCTAGCCAGGCGCGCAGCTGCATCAGGATCCCTACCCTATCGGTATCCTCCACCGTACCTTCCTCTACTTTCGGTGTTTCCAGATCCCAGTCCTCTGCTACAAGACCTTCCACCAGCCCCTGTAAAAAATCCAGCGCCTGATTCCCAGCTCCGGAGTGTATATCTTCCATGGAAGGCAGTGAGATTTCCGATATCTTCCTCAATTTTTCACTTTGGCTTGCTAACTGCCCCGGCAGCTTCTGCAAAAAATAAAATCGTTCCGTCAACCCAGACAGATATCCTCCCAAATCTGCCAACGCTGACAGCCCGCTGTCATCTCCTGACAATCGTCCCAACAATTGGGTCACCATGGTCCGAAGTTCTACAGCGGCTGCCAGATCCTCTTCTGCCTCCCCGGCGATCCTATCCAACTGCCACCCACTGTCGCGCAGATATTTCTGAATTTTTCCATAACTGCTCTCCAACGCTGCCCATGCCTGGTCAAAGGCTGCCTCATCCAATGTAGTCCCGCCCATGGCCAATAACCTTTTGACTGTCTCACAGCAAGACTGCAACTCCCGAAGCAAATCTTTCCCCCGCTGATAAGTTTCTTTGGCTTCCGATAAGCTTTTTTCCAACCGGCATAATTGCTGCTCCAACCGAAGCAGCGGCTTGATCAGATCTCGAAATCCTGTCATCCATCCTGCCATATCCTCAAATCCCTTTAACAGATCCAATTGTTCCACCCAGTGAGACACCAGATCCACCGGGAGGCGCACCTCCATATAAGAGACCACTCCGTCTTCCCAGCCGGCAGCACCGTTTTCTGCCACGGTCACCGCATCCTGCAATGCCACTGACAACTCGTCCACGGAAAATAGCGTTCCATTTTTTTCGTAGGCTTTAGCACACTCTTCCCCAATGGTTTTCGCCAGTTTCTGATCTGTCAGCATCAGAACCCGGTATTGTTCCCAGACTCTGGTATCATAGGCTCCAAACACAGATCCTGCTGCCGCCTCTGCCGCTGCGGTAAACAGATAGTGGCTTCCCGCCGCCTGAGCAGAGCGCAGTCCGGTAGCAAGAAAGGAGAGCAAAAGCATTAGTGTCAAACTCAAAAAAACTGTGATGGATCCAGACTCTCTACGGATCAAAATACACTCCCCGCCTTGCTGAAAATATCTCCAAAAATCAAATCCGCCAGGGCTGTGATCTGTCCTTTAAACAAAATCACTACTGCGATCAATACCACCATGATCAGGATCAACTCAATCACTCCGGAACCGGATAACTATTTCCCTTCTCTCTGTTTCTTTTGTTCTTTTCGTTCTATGATTTCCACAGAAACCTCTTTGCTCTCCATGTTTTTCCACCATTCCTTTCTTTTTTTATATACAACAGGGAAAACCCCTTCCCTTCTACTACCTTGCACCTTCGTATCCTACAGGGAAAACGACCGAATCGCCGGCACCAGAATAATGATCAGCACCACCCCAAACATCATAAACATGGGGATCAGCAGTTTGGTACTGATCTCCTCTCCGGTACGCCGCACTTGATGTTTTCGTTCTTCAAACGCCTGATACGCCTCGGTCTGCAGCATCTCACTCAGGCCTTTCGTTCCTTTTTTCATATTTTGTTCCAGCAGATTTCCCAATTTGATATAGACATGGATGCCGATCCTGCGCCCATACTCTGCAAAAGCCCTCCCCGGTGAAACACCGTTTTGGATCTGGCGGGCCGTGATCATCATTTCCTCATAGGCCCATCGCATACCCCACCGCTCTTTGGAGGATTCATATTCTTCTGCCAGACGGATCCAGGCCTGAGGCAGCGCCAGGCCGGCACCGGTCAATACTGTCAGCCCTGTAATGATCTCCGGGTAATCGGCCATCATCTGCTGTTCTTTTTTCCTGCGCAGATCTTTAGGACGTTCCACGCGATACCAATACCAAAAGACGCCAGCCACCATGGCCAGGATCCCTATCTTTTCCCACATACAAAAGCCTCCTTCACCATTGTTCCAACCGCACCATTCGTCGTCCCAGCAATATCGCCACTGCATAGATCAACAGACACACTGTCATTACCATTCTTCCAAAGATACCTTCGTAGAGCACATCCAAAAATCCAACGAAAGCGAATCGCAAATACAGGATAATCGCCGCAGGGATCACACTCATGATGGTCTGCTCCAATTGCTTGGCAGTCGTTACCGTGATAATTTCCTCCCGGACCCGTAGTTTTTCGCTGATGGTACGGGAGGTACTATCGATGATGGATACCAGATCGCCACTGCTCCGTTTAGCCAGACGAAACACCTGAGCAAACCGAATGATCTCATCCATTCCTGATCGCTCTGCAAACTCTTCCAATACCTGTTCCGGTGTCTCGTTGACCGAGATGGCCCTGACCATGGCGGCAAACTCTCTGGTGATCAAACCGTCTTCTCCATAGATGCATACCATCTCCTGCCAGGCCTCACGCCAGGCATTTTCCGCGGAATATCCCGCCTGTAATGCTGAAGACAGCGCCAGAATCGCATCTTTAAACTGGCTGCCCAAAATATTTCTTCGTTTCTCACATAAATTTTTTCGCATGACCAAAGGAACGATCACACCCAATGGCGCAAGAACAAATAAAAAGACGAAACTTTGATAGAAAATTGTATTGGTCAGCCAGGCCAGCAGCAAACCGGTACTTCCATAGAGGACCCACTGCCCCAAAGACAACTCATAGTGATCGTAACGGATCTGGGATCCCTGCCAGGGCCAGCTTGTGACAGTCCGTAAGTCGTTCCATGCGCCGTCGCCACTGTCCCTGAATCCGACCGCAGTCATCTGTGCCTGTCTCCTCAAATTCGTAGATGGGACGAAGGACGATTTTTTGTTTCTCAATAGACCCTACCTCCATAATGGACAGCACTTTACGACTGCCGTCCCGCAATTTTCCTAAATGTATCAAAACATCAATGGCCGAAGCGATCTGGCTGTCGATCGCCGCCAGTGGAAGATCTGCTCCCATCAGCACCATGGTGGCCAGTCGCATCAGCATATCCCCAGGACTATTGGCATGCCCCGTAGAAAGAGAACCGTCATGGCCTGTGTTCATAGCCTGCAGCATATCCAGAGCCTCCTCGCCACGTACTTCCCCCACGATGATCCGATCCGGATTCATGCGCAGGCTGCAACGAATCAGCTGACGGATAGACACCTCTACCTCTCCCTGCCCGGTGCGTGTTTCCAACCTCACCAGATCCGGCTGTTCCATTAACTGCAATTCTGCCGAATCCTCAATGGTGATCACTCTCTCCTGAGGCGGAATAAACTGAGACAGAGCATTTAAAAATGTGGTTTTTCCAGAGCCGGTACCACCGGAAATAAATATATTGTACCGTTCCCGCACCAAACTCTTTTATACCTCTGCGGCCTCTTCACTGATGGATCCCAGCCCTATCAATTGTTCCATGGTGATCGGTGTGCTGGCAAATTTACGAATGGTCAACACCGGACCACTGAGAGATACCGGCGGCAACACCACGTTAACGCGACTGCCATCAGGAAGACGGGCATCCACCGTAGGCGATGACTCATTGACCACCCGGTTGACTCTGGCTACGATCTGCTGGATTACATCCTCCAGCTTCTGCCTGCTCTCAAAAGACCGATCCCAACGAGACACCTGACCATGCCTTTCTACAAAGATGTTTTCATGACCGTTGACCATGATCTCCGTGATCTCCTCATCCTCCAGCAACTCCTGCAATATGTCCAGACGACGAAATCCATCAAACAACCGGCGTCGAAGCCTCTCCCTCTCCGCCAGCATCAATGGTTCTGTTTTTGATTTTTCCCGAATCACCTGATCGATGATCCCATACAGGCGATCATCGTCGATTTCTTCCTCCTGTCCTATCCGCTGCAGTACATCCCTCCGACAGCGTTCCTCCTGCATCACTTTTTCTTTTGCGCCAGCCGTTTCTAAGCATTTCATCCGCTCATCCTTCATGATTGGTCTCCTGCAATATCTGGCGAACTACCGGGATCATCTGTTCCCAACGCTGCCACTGATCCAGAGGCAGACCATCTGTTCCAGCAGTCAGGCGAGCCAGCGGAATATGCCTTGTTCGTTCACACAGACTTTCCTGGCCTGTGATTCGCAGATATGCCTCATACTCTGCCAGCTTTCCTTGAGAAAAGATGTCCTCTTTTTCCGGCTGATAGATCTCGTCACATAGTTGCAGCACCTTTT
>JAFYLG010000266.1 GCA_017537225.1 Lachnospiraceae bacterium | reverse complement strand
CATCTATGTTACCGATGCTGAGGAAACTACTCCTGAGGAGACCACTCCCGAGGAAACTACTCCTGAGGAGACCACTCCCGAAGAGACTACTCCCGAGGTGACTACTCCCGAGGAAACTACTCCTGAAGAGACTACTGCAGAGGAGACCACTGCAGAAGAGACCACCGCTTCCAATGCCGAAAATTCAAACGAAGGCGAAGTGGATCCTGAAAATTAGTTGACTGAAGGCTAATACCCTATGCAAGGAAAAATTATAAAAGGCATTGCCGGATTCTACTATGTCCATGACGGGCATAGTAGAATCTATGAATGCAAAGCCAAAGGTATTTTTAGAAATCAAAATAAAAAACCTCTGGTGGGGGATAATGTGGTGTTTGACGTGCTGGATGAGACATCCGGCACGGGAAACATCCGTGAACTCCTGCCCCGAACCAATGAACTGATTCGTCCGGCCTCGGCCAATGTGGACCAGGCATTGGTTATTTTTGCTTTGAAAGAACCGGATCCAAATTACCATCTTTTGGACCGTTTTCTGGTCATGATGGAGGAACGAGGAGTTCCCAGCAATATCTGCTTTAGTAAAGAGGACCTGACCAGTGAGGAAGAGCGTCAGGAGATCATGGATCACTACGCCTCTGCAGGTTATACGGTACTGTCTATCAGCAGCAAAGAAGGTCGTGGTTTGGATGCAGTGAGAGAATTGCTCCGGGGAAAGACTACCGTATTGGCAGGCCCCTCCGGTGTTGGCAAGTCTACCCTGCTCAATACATTGGTACCGGATGCCGATATGGAGATTGGCAGTGTCAGTGAAAAGATCAAGAGAGGCCGTCATACCACTCGTCATGCAGAGATTTTCCTGGTGGAGGAGGATACCTTCGTCATGGATACACCGGGATTCAGTTCTGTCTACCCGGCATCGGTCGAGGCATCCGATCTGCGTCACTATTTCCCGGAGTTTGCAGAGCATGAGGGACAGTGTCGTTTCCAGGGCTGTGTTCATGTCAATGAACCGGGCTGTTCTGTCAAAACGGCAGTGGCAGAAGGACGGATCCACCGCTCCCGTTATGAGAATTATGTTGTGCTTTACGAAGAATTAAAACAACAAAGGAGATATTGAGTATGAAAAACATTTTAGCCCCTTCTATTTTGTCCGCAGATTTTGGTATCCTGGGTCAGCAACTGCAGGAGATTGGTGAGGCCGGTGCTGAGTATGTCCACATTGATGTGATGGACGGTATGTATGTGCCCAGCATTTCCTTTGGTATGCCGGTGATCGCTTCTGTACGTAAGTACACTGATAAGGTATTTGATGTTCATATGATGGTAGAGGAACCTGGTCGTTACATTGAAGATGTAGCTAAGGCCGGTGCCGATATTATTACGGTCCATGCAGAAGCCTGTACCCATCTGGATCGTGTGATCGGTCAGATCAAGGCTTGCGGCAAGAAGGCCGGTGTGGTTCTGTATCCCGCCACTCCTCTGTCTGAACTGGAGTACGTACTGCCTCAGCTGGATATGGTGCTGTTGATGTCCGTAAATCCTGGCTTTGGTGGACAGAAATACATCCCTTATGTGACTGGTAAGATCCGTCAGCTGCGCAAGATGATCGATGAGCGTGGTTTGAATGTGGATATTCAGGTAGACGGTGGTGTAACTTTGGACAATGTGGCTGAGCTGAAAGAAGCTGGTGCCAACGTATTTGTAGCCGGTTCTGCTGTGTTCAAGGGTGATATTGCCGATAATGTAAAGAAGTTTATGGAGATCCTGGAGAAATGATCGCTCTGATCGTTTCCGGTGGTCAGACAGACCCGACCCAGTTGCGTCAACAGATCCAAAAACTGCGTGAGGCGGATGGTTTGCTGATCGCAGCGGACAGTGGTTTGGAGGCGCTGGATCAGTTGATCCGACTGGAATCTCAGGGGGAAGTATGTGCTGCCTATGTGCCGGATGTGGCTGTCGGAGATTTTGATTCGGTGGAGCCACAGGTGTTGGAGCGCTTTGTAAGATATGGACAGATCCGTTTTGAACGACATCGTCCGGAGAAAAACGAGACAGATACGGAACTGGCATTTACTATTGCTCAGGAAGCTGGCGTAACAGATGTGACGTTGATGGGTGCTACCGGTACTCGTCTGGATCATGTGCTGTCGAATATTCATCTGCTGAAAGCAGCCATGGATCGAGGGCTTAGCTGTCAGTTGCTGGATCTGCACAATCGGATCCGCCTGGTACGGGGACGGACAGCCTTTTTCAAAAGCGAAGAGTCCTATCCTTTTGTGTCCTTTGTGCCACTTACGATGGAAGTAAAAGGCATTACCCTGACAGGATTTAAATATCCGCTGGTGTCACACGATTTGATTCTGGGACAGGAGTGCGGTCTCTGTGTCAGCAATGAGCTGGCAGCAGAGGAAGCGGTTCTGGATTTTACCCAGGGATTGCTTCTTGTGATAGAAGCAAGAGATTAAGGAGTTATTAGGAGTAAATAGAGTATGAGAAAGATTATTTTAGCATCCGGCTCTCCTCGTCGCAGAGAGCTGTTGACCCAGATCGGTCTGGAGTATACGGTGATCCCCAGCAAAAAGGAAGAGATCCTGCGTTTTACTCAACCCGAGGATATTGTCAAGGATCTGTCTCTGCAGAAAGCACAGGATATTGCAGAAAATGCTGAGGTGGGAACCATGGTCATCGGTTCTGATACGGTTGTTTCTCTGGATGGTGAAATTTTAGGAAAACCTCATACTTCTGAGAATGCGGTAGCCATGTTAAAGCGTCTGGAAGGCCGCAGTCACCAGGTGTACACTGGTGTCAGCGTGGTGATCAAGGGAATGGCTGCCGACGGAACTGATGCGATCATCAGCTTTGCTGAAAAGACTGATGTACATGTATATCCTATGACAGAGGAGGAGATCCAGGCATACGTGGCTACAGGTGATCCTTTGGATAAGGCTGGTGCTTATGGTATTCAGGGCATTTTTGCCAAGCATGTGCAGGGGATTTCCGGATGTTACTACAATGTAATGGGTCTGCCCATTGGCCGCCTGTATCAGGAACTGAAAGGATGGCTGGAAGTATGATCAAGTTGATTTGCTCCGATGTGGATGGTACTATCGTGCCGGATGGCAGTAAAGATATCAATCCCGAATATTTTGATGTGATCTTAAAACTGCGAGCTAAGGGGATCCAGGTAGCTATTGCCAGTGGACGTCCTGCCTCCAGTATCAGCAGTTTGTTTAAACCCATCGAAGAGAAGATTTTCTTCATCCCGGCAGGTGGCTCTATGATCTCTACCTGTCATCGTCATCTGTTTGTATGGGGACTGCCCAGAGAGACCTGGCAGACCATGATCCGTCAGGTACGTCAGATCCCCGGTATGGAGATCCAACTCAATGGTACCAAGCATTCATATCTGGAGACCCGGGACGAAGAATT
>JAFYLG010000265.1 GCA_017537225.1 Lachnospiraceae bacterium | reverse complement strand
GCCAGCATGGCGACTACCTTCTTGCCGGCGCGGATCTTGTTGATCACGTCTACCATGAAGGCACGAGAGTCGATGGCACCGAAAGGACAGGCCTCGACACAGGCACCACAGCGGATGCACTTCTCTTCGTCGATCTTAACGATACCGCTTTCTTTGTGCCAGGAGATGGCATCTACGGGACAGGCACGTTTGCAGGGACGGGTCATGTCTACGATGGCATTGTAAGGACAGGCCTGAGACCACTTACCGCATTCTTTACACTTGTCCATGTTGATGCGAGCGCGGCCTTCTTCCATGGTGATGGCGTCAAAACGGCAGACAGACTGACATCTCTTGCTGACGCAGCGACGGCAGTTATCAGTAACCTGATAGTGACCCAGAGTACATTCTTCGCAGGCAGAACTGATCACCTGTACCACATTGCTGCTGAAACGGTCTTCACGAGAGGCTTTGCCTTCTGCCAGGCGGATACGCTGACGGATGATCTCTCTCTCTTTATAAATACAGCAGCGGAACAGGGCGTTGGGACCGGGGATCAGCTCGTAGGGCAGCATGCCCTTGTCCTCATCTAGTTTGCCATCATAGGCCAGGCGGGCTACTTCGCACAGTACCGCGTCTTTGATACTAAAGATATTGTCATTTTGTTTCAGTCTCAGCATAGGGATATCTCCTTTGGTAGGTGTTATTCTCTCTGGAAAATTTTAGGTTGACCAGAGAACATCAGACGATTTTCTTATCTTCCTATTATAACAAAAGCCTATCTGTTTGTATAGAAGAAGTCGTGGTTTCTTTCGGAAAACGTACTGGAATTTTATGAAAAAGAAAGTTTGGCGGTGGGGCAGTATCAAAGAATGGGAGAGAAAGCAGAAAATATATTTTTGTGATGAGATACATTGACAGGCGAAGTATCTCGTGATACTATAATGTCAGTAGAAAAACAGAGAAGGAGGTAGGAAGTTGGCGATTTCGGCAGATACCCTGCGGGGACACACGGATACTATTATTCTGACCCAGTTGATGCGCAAGGACAGCTACGGCTATGAGATCAATAAGAATGTACAGCAGCGCACCGGTGGTCAGTACGAGTTTAAGGAGGCGACATTGTATACCGCCTTTAAGAGACTGGAGCAGAGCGGTCTTATCACTTCCTATTGGGGAGAGGATGGCCCGGGAGCCAGACGACGTTATTATGCCATCACCGAAGAGGGAAGGAAGCTGTGGCAGGAGCGCAGTCAGGAGTGGCTGGAGACTCAGGCGATTTTGAATACATTGCTGACATTGGAGGGTGCGTATGAATCGAATTGAGACAAAGATCATCGTGATGGTGACCAATAAACTGGCAGCAGCCAAAGAGTGCGATGCCAAGACGGAACTGATTGAAGAACTGAGTGAGAATCTTTACCAGAGATATCTGGATCTGACGGCAGCAGGTGTGCCGGAGCAGGAGGCATTGCAGCAGGCCATGGACAGTCTGGGAGATGTAAAGGAACTGCTGGAGTATCTGGCTTATCTGTCCGAGGAGGATGGCGGTGCCAAAATCGTGGATGAGGTGAGCTTTCAGGATCTGGAACCTTTGCAGGTAGAGGAACCGGAAATCCCTCGGGTAGAATGGCAGGAGTTTCAGAGAGGGCACAATACCGAAGAGCAAAGTCAGCGGAATTCTTTCTATAATAAGAGAAGTTGGTCCCAGAGTTTTAATACAGATAAACTGGAAAAGGGGATCGAGGATATCATCAGCATGGCTATGTCAGCAGCCCGCGGCGCAGTAGATATGGCCAGCGATATGACTCGTAATTTTTCTGATAATGTGACCAAGACCTTTAAAAACTTTGAGTTTTCCGGCGATTTTCATTTTGACCGGGAATCGGATAAGGAAAAGAGTCACTGTGAGATCCCGTGTGATCAGATCCACTCCCTGGATGTGAATCTATTTAACGGAGATATTCGCCTGGAAGTAGATGATGAGGCTGAGAATATTACATTGATGGGAGATATGGACAATATCGAGTCCTCCATGGGGGAGGATGGTGTGCTGCGAGTACGTCAGCGCAACACTGCCGGCGGTTCTGTCATCTTTGGACGAGGTGTCGGCTGGGCAGATTTGGATATTACGATCCCCTTCAAATCCTGGAAGCGTATTGGCCTGCAAAGCACGGCCGGAGACATTTCGCTGGAAGACAGTCTGGTGTGTGACGCTCTGTACATGAACACCAAGAGTGGAGATGTAACGCTGGATGGCTGTTCTTCTCTGATTCATGCGGAGAAGATGGCGGTCCGTACTCTCAGCGGAGATGTCAATGCTTCCGGACTGGCAGGCAGTCTGTACATCAATTCTACCAGTGGCGATGTTACTGTGGAAGAGTGTCAGTTAAAGACCTGCGGTGTGATCACCACCAGCGGTGATGTCTCGGTAGAATGCGATGTGAATGAGCTGAGTTGTTCCAGCGCCAGCGGTGATGTGGAGATCACGGCTATCGACCAGATGCCTGCTGTGATCAAGGCAGCTACCACCAGCGGCGATGTGCGCCTGGAGATGGTCGCAGCCGATGGATTTACCCTGGCATATCGTACGGTCAGCGGTGATGTGAGCTGTGATGTGGATGATCTGGATCAGTGGACTGAGCAGAGAGAGTCGGGTAAGAAGGGGGCCATTATTTACCGCAACGGTCAGCCTGGCCAGGTGCAGCTCTCTACCGTCAGCGGCGATATCGATTTGACGCTGCAGTCTTAAGAGGCGGAAAATATAAAAGAATGATACGCGGGTGCAGCCTTTCCTATGTAAAGGCTTGCACCCGCTTCATACTTATTTCATAATTTCCCTGCAAAAAATCAGTTGACATTTTTTCATGAAGATGATATCTTATGGATGTAGCAATTAGCACTCAGTACAAGCGAGTGCTAATAACAAACAGATGGGGAGGTGTGAGAATGCAGCTGGATGAAAGAAAATGGAAGATTTTAAACGCCATTATCCAGAATTACCAGGAGACCGGTGAGCCGGTAGGTTCCCGCACCATTTCCAAATACAGTGATTTGAAGCTGAGTTCTGCCACCATCCGCAATGAGATGGCGGATCTGGAGGAGATGGGCCTGATCGTTCAGCCCCACACTTCTGCCGGACGTATCCCTACGGACAAGGGCTATCGTCTCTATGTGGACCGGATGATGGAGGAGCAGACCAGAGAAGTAGCCGAGATGAAGGACTTTATGGTACAGCGTGTGGATCGTCTGGAGCACTTGCTGAAGCAAGTGGCTAAGTTTTTGGCGACCAACACCAACTATGCTACCATGATCTCCGGACCGACTACCAGACGCAGCCGAGTAAAGTTTTTACAGCTGTCTCGCATGATGGGAGAAAAACTGCTGGTGACCGTGGTGGTGGATGGCAATATCGTCAAGAACACCATTCTGGATCTGGAGCGGCCTATGACCGACGATGATATCCTGTCTCTGGCATTTAACTTAAACAACACACTGAACGGCCTGACCATGGCAGAGATCAATCTGGGATTAATCGCCAAGCTGAAAGAGATGGCCGGTCCCAATGCGGACGTAATAGAGAAGGTGCTGGATGCGGTAGCCGATGCCATCAATATGGAAGGCGAGGTTCCCATCTACACCAGCGGTACCACCAATATTTTCAAGTATCCGGAGCTGACAGTAGATGACAATGCCAGTCAGATCATCGGTACTCTGGAAGAAAAGCAGTTGGCTCATCTATTGACCACCGCCATGGACGGCGAGGATCACGGCGATGTGCAGGTGTATATCGGCGGCGAGACCAGCGTACAGTCCATGAAGGACTGTAGTGTGGTGACAGTGAAGTATGAATTAGAAGATGGTCTGCAGGGTACCATAGGTGTGGTGGGACCGAAGCGTATGGATTATGACAAGGTAGTCTCCGTTTTGAAGAACGTGCAGACTCAGTTGGATACCATATATAAGAAGGAACAGTAAGAAAGGCGGTATCTCATGGCAGAAGAGATGAAAGACACTCTGGAGCAGGAGACAATAGAGACTCCTGAGGAAGAGACAGTGGAGACTTCCGTAGACGAAGCGGTAGAGACTGCTGAGGAAGCGGAACAGACTGCAGAGAATGCGGCTGAGACCACCGAAGGTGCCGGTCCCGGTGAGCAGTCTGAGGACAAAAAGGGCTGGGGCGGTTTTGGCTTTGGCAAGAATAAGAAG
>JAFYLG010000264.1 GCA_017537225.1 Lachnospiraceae bacterium | reverse complement strand
AAGCTTTCAGCTGGGCCTCTCGCAGCATGGCCTTTTTCTCGGCGTAGGCGGAGTAGTTACCACTGTAGACACTGACATGGGTGTTATCGATATCGATGACCTTGGTCACTACCTTGTCTAAGAAGTAGCGGTCGTGGGCTACGATGATGACGGCGCCGGGGTAGTTGAGCAGGAAGGTCTCCAGCCAGGCGATGGAGTTCATGTCCAGATGGTTGGTAGGCTCGTCCAACAGGATGATATCCGGTTTGGACAGCAGAAGCTTACCCAGGGATACGCGGGTCTTCTGACCGCCGGACAGGGAGGAGACGGATTTGGTGAAATCCTCTTCGGTAAAGCCAAGACCTTTTAAGACACCGGTGACTTCACTGCGCAGAGCATAGCCGCCGGCTTCTTCAAACTGGTGAGTAGCCTTGGCATAAGCATCCATCATGGCTTCCAGTTCATCGCCGGTGGCCTGAGGCATCTGTTGTTCCAGACGGCGGATCTTTTCTTCTAAAGCCAGCACATCTTTCTTTACATCCATGAGGGCATCATAGATGGAATGGACATCGTTGATGTCCTGATGCTGAGCCAGATAGCCCATGGTCTTGCCTTTGGACAGGATCACCTGTCCGTCATCGGCATTCATTGCACCGATCAGGATCTTCAACAGAGTACTCTTGCCGGCACCGTTGATACCTACGATGGCTGCCTTCTCTCGATCCTCAATAAAAAAGCTGGCGTTGTCGATAATGACCTTGTCTAAAAAGGCTTTGTGAATGTTGCTGCAGGATAAAATCATAAAAACTTCCTCTTCGGGTTGTATAAAAGTTTGAAATAATTTATAATATAAGCAATGCGAAATGTGGTCAGGAAGACCGTTACAGGATCGCATCATTTTTAGTATATCATACATCATAGGATAAGGTCAAAGGTGAATTTACCATGAAGAAAATTTTGTTGATCGCCACCGGCGGTACCATTGCATCTGCTCATACCGAGGAGGGACTGGCTCCTGCCGTAGGCCCTGCAGCTTTGTTGGATGCAGTACCGGAGATTCGTCAGTTTTGTCAGGCGGAGGCAGTACAAATTTTAAATATCGACAGCACCAATCTGCAGCCGGAGAACTGGATCCGCATGGTACAGGTGGTGAGGGACAATTATGATAAATATGACGGTTTTGTAATCACTCATGGTACCGACACCATGGCTTACACGGCATCGGCCCTGTCTTATCTGATGCAGAATCTGGGGAAACCGGTGGTTTTGACCGGATCACAAAAGCCCATTGGCTATGGCATCAGCGATGCCAAGAAAAATCTGGTAGACAGTTTTGTCATGGCCTGTCAGGAGGATATGACCGGTGTGTATCTGGTCTTTGATGGCAAGGCTATCTTTGGAACCAGAGCCCGCAAGGTGAAGAGCATGAGCTACGATGCTTTTGAGAGCGTGAATCACCCTATGGCCGCATTGATCTACGATGGCCACGTGATGAAGTATTTTCTCAGTGAAAAGCCACAGGGAGAACCGATTTTCTATGATCATGTGCGCCCGTCTGTCTTTTTGCTGAAGCTGATTCCCGGTATGGAGCCGGATATTCTGGAGTATGTAGGCGCCCGCTACGATGTGATCGTCATCGAGAGCTATGGCGTGGGCGGTGTTCCTTTTGTGGATCAACGCAATTTCCTTCAGGAAGTTCAGAAACTGGCAGACCAGGGTAAGATCGTGGTGGTGGCTACGCAGGTGATGTTTGAGGGAAGCCGCATGGAGGTCTATGCCGTGGGACAAAAGGCTATGGGTCAGAATGAGACAGGCGTTCCTATGCTGTTCCAGGCCTATGATATGACCGTGGAGGCGGTAGTGACCAAGCTGATGTGGCTGTTGGGCCAGACAGAGGATCCGGAGGAGATCTACTGCCGATTCTATGAGCCGGTAAACCGGGATATTTCCTTTGCACTGTAGTGTTCGGCAGAGGGGGAGGGCGACAAACAGGAAAGAATGTTGCTGAAAAATATTAGATTGTTAGAAAAAATATAAAACAAGATAATAAACTCCATATTTTGGGAGGAAAACCGACCAAAAAAGCAAAAGATTGTTAATTTTGCAAAAAGCAATGAGTGATTTTGCCAAGATTTGGTTGACAGAACAGGTTTTATTCACTATAATAAAAGATGGATTATGTCGATGGTAGGAATAGGATATTTTGCTGTCGGCAAGGGGATAATATGGTAGGAAGACCGCGACTCGCGGAGATTGGAGTACGAGAGTGGAACGTAAAGAGATTTCTAGTGCAGTAATTAAGAGACTTCCCAGATACCACAGATACCTGGGTGATTTGATGGCTCAGGGCGTAGAGAGAATTTCTTCTCAGGAGCTGAGCGTAAGAATGAATGTGACAGCTTCTCAGATCCGTCAGGATTTAAATAACTTTGGTGGCTTTGGTCAGCAGGGTTATGGTTATAATGTAGCTTACCTGTATCAGGAGATCGCTAAGATCCTGGGTCTGGACCGCGAAAACAGCATGATCATCATCGGCTGTGGTAACTTTGGTCGTACTCTGGCAAACTACCAGAATTTTGAAAACAGAGGCTTTGTGACTAAGGCTATCTTTGACAGCAACCCTGACAAGGTGGGCAATCGTGTTCGTGGTATTCCGGTTTTGTACATCGATGAGCTGAAGAATTACCTGAGCCACAATGAGATCAAGATCGCTGTGCTGACCGTACCTCGCGAGGAGGCAGTAAAGCTGACCGAGATTCTGGTAGAGTGTGGCATCAAGGCCATCTGGAACTTTGCTCATGTGGATCTGGATGTTCCTTCTGACGTAGTCGTTGAGAATGTACATCTGTCCGAGAGTTTGATGCAGCTGTCCTATCGTATCGCCGAGGCAGCCAAGGAGAAATAAGGATATGAAGTGAGAGGCTGTTGCGCTGTTGTGCGACAGCCTTTTTGATTCTATTACGAATAAGAAAGAATGATTTTTTTGAGTTGATGTGATTTCTTATTTGTCATAGACAAGGAACGAATCATAGAGTAAAATAGAAGCAATGAAGGACGAAAGAGAGAGATACTATGGATAGAAAGTATCGAGTAGCAGCCTATGTGGATCTGGAGGCGATCCGGGAAAATCTGCGTAGGATGCAGGCTGTACTGCCAGAGACTACAGAGATCATGGCAGTAGTCAAGACAGATGCCTATGGTCACGGAGCATTGAAGGTGGCCGGAGCGGTAGATGACATGGTAGCTTTTTTTGCGGTGGCCACGGCAGATGAGGCGCTGGAGTTGCGTCGCGCAGGGATCCACAAGCCGATTTTGATTCTGGGTTATACCCACAGCAGTTATTATGAGGAGATGATCCGTCAGGATATCCGTCCGTGTGTTTACAGCTATGCCATGGCAAAGTCTATGTCCAATGTAGCCAGTCGTCTGGGGCGTCCTATGCGGATCCATATCAAGGTGGACACGGGCATGGGTCGCCTGGGATTTTTGTGCGATGAGGCAGGAATGACAGAAGCTGCCAGAGTGGCAGGATTGCCAGGGATCGTAACGGAAGGATTGTTCACCCATTTTGCCACGGCAGATGAGGCGGATAAGTCCATGACCTATGAACAGATCAGAAAGTTTGAGGTGTTTGCAAAGAATTTGTCGGATCGGGGTATAGAGGTTCCGATCCATCATGTCTGCAACAGTGCGGGCATTATGGGTCTGCCAGGGGAGGGACGTCAGCTGGTTCGTGCCGGTATCGCCATGTACGGTTGTTATCCTTCGGAGGCAGTGGAGAGAGAGCAAGTGATCCTGACGCCGGCGTTATCTCTGCGCAGTCATATCATTCACATCAAATGGTTGGAAGAAGGGGCTACTGTCAGCTATGGTGCCACCTACAAAGTGCAGGGGCGACGCTGTATCGCCACGGTGCCGGTGGGATACGGGGATGGATATCCTCGTTCGGTGTCTGATCGGGGCTGGGTATTGATCCGTGGTAAGAAGGCTCCTATCTGCGGGCGTGTATGCATGGACCAGATGATGGTGGATGTGACGGAGATTCCCAATGTTCGTATGGGCGACGCGGTGACTCTCATTGGTCGGGATGGCACGGAAGAGATCACTGTGGAAAAATTGGGAGAATTGTCAGGCCGTCTTCATTATGAACTGCTTTGTGATTTGAATCAGAGAGTTCCCAGATATTATATATAGGTAGTTTGCCTGCGGGCATAAGGCTTTTGTCAAGAAAAATGAATACCCACGAGGAACCTGGAAATACTTACGAGTAGAAAGAAAGGATCGGAGTGTGGTAACATGAATATCAGACGAGGAGATATCTTCTACGCGGATCTGCGCCCGGTAGTGGGCTCAGAACAGGGCGGTATCCGCCCGGTATTGATCATACAGAATGATATTGGTAACCGGCACAGTCCTACAGTGATCTGTGCCGCTATTACTTCCAGGATGAACAAGGCCAAGCTGCCTACCCATGTGGAACTGCCTTGCGCCTGCTGCGACATGGTCAAAGACTCGGTGATTTTGTTGGAACAGCTGCGCACCATAGATAAACAGCGTCTGCGGGAAAAAGTTTGTCATCTGGACGGACAGCTACAGGAACAGGTGGATCGGGCGCTGTTGGTCAGCCTTAGTCTGGATACATAGGCAACAGGTGAAGAAAATCAATAAAAACTCCTTGCACTCTCTGGTATTTAGTGCTAAAATATTATAGCTTGTGGACTTGCGATGACGAAAACCATCACGACCGGTCCAAAAAGAAACCCGTAACACATAAGAAAAAGTTAGTAGGAGAAAAAGGAGATCGCCATGTCCGGACATTCCAAATTTGCCAATATTAAGCATAAAAAAGAAAAGAACGATGCCGCTAAGGGTAAGATTTTTACCGTTATCGGCCGTGAGATCGCAGTAGCAGTAAAGGAGGGCGGTGCCGATCCTTCTAATAATAGTAAGCTGCGTGACGTTATCGCCAAGGCTAAGGCCAACAACATGCCCAACGATACCATTGAGCGCGGTATCAAGAAGGCTGCCGGCGATGTGGGCAGCGTAAACTACGAGAAGGTGACCTACGAAGGTTATGGCCCCAATGGCGTGGCTATCATCGTAGATGCCCTGACTGATAACCGTAACCGTACCGCTTCCAATGTACGTTCCGCTTTCACCAAGGGTAACGGCAGCATTGGTACCACCGGTTGTGTATCCTTCATGTTTGATCAGAAGGGTCAGATCATCATCGACAAGGAAGAGTGCGAGATGGATGCTGACGAGCTGATGATGATCGTGCTGGATGCCGGTGCCGATGATTTCAACGAAGAGGATGACTGCTTCGAGATCTACACCGATCCCGATGCTTTCAGCACTGTTCGTGAGAATCTGGAAAAGGAAGGCATTCCTATGGCCAGCGCTGAGGTGACCATGGTTCCTCAGACCTGGGTAGAGCTGACCGATGCCGACGCCATCAAGTACCTGAACAAGACCCTGGATCTGCTGGATGACGATGACGACGTGCAGGCAGTGTACCACAACTGGTCTGAATAAGAAAAGAAACAATGAATAATAAAAGACCTCTGATCATCGAAAGGTGATCGGAGGTCTTTTTGCATATGTATGTATGGTGGTATGTCCGTGGCTTACTTAAAAGACCGGGAATTTATAAAGAGTGAATATTTATAAAGATTGAAGAAAATAATAAGAGAAGAAACGCATGAAAAACAAAAGAAATGGAAAAAAATTTAATAGAAACTTTATAAAAAGCCCAAAAAACCAGGGGGTTTGTGTTGACACGATTGTAATCCTGTAGTATGATAAAGCGGAAGAGTTATCACTCCCATAACAAAACGGGAGAGTTTGCTCTAAAAGTCTCTATAAGAGAGGACGGGTGCTATTGATGCATGGAGTTGGCACTGGTTCTTTTCTTTATTATACGAGGGACTTAAAATACGAAGTATAAAAACAGGAGGAATGAACATGAAGAAGATTCTTGCAATCACTCTGGCTATGGCTATGGCACTGTCCATGCTGGCTGGCTGTGGCGGCAGCAATGATCAGACTCAGCCCAATGCCGGCTCTGAGACTACTGCTGCTCCCAGCAACCCTACCGTTGATCAGGTAGTTCTGAAGCAGGCCGAGTACAACACCACCACGTCTGTTATGCCCAGCAACTGGAATGAATTCACCTATGCTGACAATAACGACACTCAGATCATGAACTACATTGGCTCCGCATTCTTCGAGTATGACTACAAGTTCGAGAATGATGAGAAGTACAATGCAGACGGATCTATCAACAAGGACGCTATCGTTCCCGGTGCTTACACCACCAATTACTCCGCAGCAACCAAGCTGGAAGATATCACCTCTTCCGTAGATGCTAAGTGGGGTTACACTGACGAGCAGAAGGCCGAAGGCGGCTATGCTTGGAAGATCACCCTGCGCGACGACCTGAAGTGGGATGATGGTACCCCCATCACCGCAGCTGACTTCGAATACTCCATGCAGCAGCTGTT
>JAFYLG010000263.1 GCA_017537225.1 Lachnospiraceae bacterium | reverse complement strand
CGTAAGCAGAAGGCGGTGTTTACCGGAGAAAAGGCCTGTTCTCGCCGAGAGTTTTTGTTCCGTCTGGCAGATGTAAGTTTAAAGACGGTATCCACAGAGTATGAAGCAGCAGCTACCCAGGTGGAGAAACAGGAAGCCTTGGCTGCCAAAGCAGCCGCCCGTGGGACGTCCATCAATGGAGTTCGTATGGGCCGCAGAATGGCCTATCGTCCTCAGTGGACCGAGCGTTTGAAGCAGGTGTACCATCGTGCCTATGTGGACGCCGGCGAACACGGAGAAGCGGCCATTTGGCCTTCTGTCCGTATCCAAAAAGACTGCACCAACTGCAACATGTGTGCCAGTTTTTGTCCTACAGGAGCCTTGCGCATCGATGCGGAGGAGGAAAAGGATGAGGCAGGTCGTGTGACGCTGTCGGCAGTTCATTACTTCCAGCCTATGCTGTGTGCCGACTGTCGTTTGTGCGCATCGGTGTGTCCCATCCAGGCCATCGTCAGAGACCGAGAGCCCAACGATCAGCCCTTTGCCACCCATATCTTATGCCGGGGAGCGGCAGTTCCCTGCAAAAAGTGTGGAGCCCTGACGTATCATGTGTCTACAGGCATCTGTCATTGGTGCAAGAAGGATAGTGGTATTGAGGATATTAAGCAGGCTGTGCGCATTCGTTTGGGGAAAAAGAATAGTAAGTCAGAGTGATGTTGTGGATAGAGTGCACAATAACATCCGGCACAATGACGACATGAAAAGAAAAAGATCGTGATACATAAGAAATACCCCCTGCAAAGGAGTTCCTTTGCAGGGGGTATTCTTTATTAAGAGGAGTATGCGATGTTCGAAATTTTTTGAATTAGAATTCTTCGCCCAGGATAGCCTTTACAGCATAGCGGCCCTGAGTCATGGTACGACCTACAGCCACACCTACGAAGTACTCGGGATAGTTGCCGGCGAAGAAACTACCGGAGCAGTCACCTACGCAGTACAGGCCTTCGATCACCTTATGCTTGGTGTCGTAAACCTGGCACTTGCGGTTGATGCGCAGACCATCACAGGTAGTCAGCAGGCTGCCGCCCATGAAGTAACCGTAGTAAGGAGCGGTATCCAGAGCTTTCATACGATATGCTTCTTTACCGAAGTCTTCGTCTACGCCCTTGGCAGCCAGATCATTGTAACGCTTTACTGTGGCAGTCAAAGTATCTACAGGCAGACCCATCTGCTTGGCCAGATCTTCAATGGTATCTGCCTTGAAGGCCAGACCATTGGCAACGTTGCCTTCCAGCATAGGAAGGATGTAACCAACCTGAGCCATATTTACGGCGATCTGTGCGCAGCCGTACTGATCGTACTCGATGATATCTTCGGTGATATTGGAGTCTACGATGGCAGCGTATACACCGTCAGTCTGCAGGGAAGCAGCATAGTTTAAGAAGTCGTAAGGGCAGGATTCGTTGGCGAAACGATAACCTTCCTTATTTACTTTCAAGTGAGGCTGAGTACCCAGCATATCCTGAGATACGGTACCGGGCCATACCAGATTGCCGTTGCCGTCATCTACATAACCAGCTTTAACGCCGGGAGCAACGATACCACGGTCGAAGATCATGGGAGCAGGTTCGGTATCCATCTTGGCACCGGCCCAGATACCGGCGCGGATGCCCATACCGGTGTCAGGTGCAAAGTAGCTGTTAGCAGTTACACACTCAGTAATGATAGGGGCCAGAGCCTTGATCATCTTAGGGTTGCCGGGATAGCCGCCGGTAGCCAGGATCACGTTCTTAGCATTGATCTTTACGAATTCACCCTTTTCATTGGTAAAGATAGCTCCGGTCACCTTACCGGCGTCGTCCTGTACCAGGCGAACCAAAGTCATGGAGTACTGTACGCCATAGCCCTTCTTCTGGATGTACTGCTCCAGGAACTGATGACGATCTTTTGCTTCGGTGCCTTCGGGCAGATCAGCAGTGTGCCAAATGGAAGGAACATAGTATTCCATGTTGTTGCCGCCCACATGGCTTTCAGGAGCGATATGTACAGAGTTTCTGAAGCCCAGGCTCTCCAGGTAATCCAGCATCTCAGCACTGTTGTTCATCCACATCTTGATAACATCCATGTCGCACTTGTAGGAAGCATAGCGAGCCAGCTCATTCAGCACGCGATCCTTCTGTACGGTCACATTGGCAGCAGCCATAGCCTTGGTGTCGATGGCACCGATCCAGTGTCTGGCATCGCCCATTACGGTATTCTGTTCGCAAAGGATGAACTTCATACCGGCATCAGCAGCAGTGGCAGCAGCCATCATACCGCCGTTACCTGCACCGATGATCAGCAGATCGGTATCCTGTACGGAAGCGATCAGGGCGTCATTGATCTCAGGGGCAGTACCCAGCCAATCGGAATCGTCAGCAGCGCCGCTGTTTTCGTTGATGGCTACGGCTTTACCCTGAGCCTGAGCGATACAGTTGCTGATGGCCTTCTTAATGGCAGGAACAGTGATGGCAGCGGAGGTACCGGTAGTTACATCAACAGTCTGATTCTGTACGACCAAAGCAGCGATCTCTTCGGCAGCAACGCCACCGATGGCAGGAGTCTCGCCGGCTGCATTGATGGAGCAGCCAGTAATGGCCTCTGCACTAAAGTTCATCTCTACGGTGATGTAGCTGGAATAGCCCTTCACGGTAGCAGAGTAGGTGCCGGCAGTATAAATACCGGCGGGAGCAGGGGCGGCAGTGGTGGGAGCAGCGGTGGTAGGGGGAGCAGTAGTGGTGGCAGGCTCCTGTGCACAGCCGATCATGCTGGCAGCAGCCAGACCCAGAGCACCTGCAGCGGTACCACGCAAGAAGTCACGACGGGAAATGTGTTTACTCATAAATGTTTCCTCCTCATGGATAAATTGAACATAGTGTTCTGATAAATTAATTATTTCACAAAAACACTTGCATCGGAAGAGTGGATTTGTTATAGTGGTTATAAGTTATAGTAACAATACGCGATACATAAAACGAATATTCTTAGAAAATATAACTTATGTTATTAGAATAAATTATAATGGAGCGTGCGGTATGTATCATAAACAGTTGGAAATGTTTATAAAAGTGGCAGAATTAGGCAGTTTTTCCAAGGCTGCAGAGGCTTTATACATCACTCCCAGTGCGGTGATCCAGCAGATGAATCATCTGGAGCAGGAGATGGGTACCAAACTACTGCATCGCAGTAAGCAGGGAACCAGTCTGACAGATACCGGCAAGATCCTGTTTCAAGGGGGACAGGAAATGATCCGTCTGAGTCAGGAGACTCGCAAGCAGATCCGCCTGGTGGAAGAGCGCAGTACCAAGGAGATGGTGGTGGGAACTTCTTTCCTTCATAAAAGTCGCCTGATCTATGAATTGTGGATTCGTTTCATCCAGAAAGAAAGCAATTATCGCATTCAGATCGAAGATATTTCTCATAAATGGGAGAAATATGAAACGGTGGATCTGGTGGAAGCCTTACTGGATGGCGAGCCTTGGCAGGATGGTCATAACTTTATGGAAGTTTGTAAGATTCCCATTGCTTGTGCCGTGCCTAAGAATCATCCTTTGGCTACAAAAAAATTTATCAGTTTTGAAGACATGAAGGGACAAACATTGATCACCATCACACCGGGCATGTCCGAAGAACTGGACCGATTGGCCAAGGAATGTGAAGAGAGAGGTATGCTGGTTCACTATGTGGATAAGTACGACATGTCCACCTTCAGTACCTGTATCGTTAATGGATATTTGCTACAGGCACCGGCTTGCTGGCAGGATATTTATCCGGATATGGTTTGTATTCCCTGTGAGTGGGACTATGCTCTTCCTTATGGATTCTTTTTTAAACAAGAATCGTCTCGTCTGGTACAGAAATTCCTGAAGTTTGTGCAGGAGATCTGCCAGAAAGAAACCTTCCGACTGTATTAAAAAAAGGCACCTGGATCAAGGTGCCTTTTCGTTATTTTTCTTCCTCAAACGGGATCTGTTTTTGCTTTAAGAAACCTTTGACCATGCGGTCCCATTCCTGATCCAGCTGCTTAGACAGGTCAAAAACAGCCAGGGAAGTGCCGGTATAGGCACTTAATTGGCCATTGTGGTAGCGAAGGTTTAGGAACAGGCCGCCGATCTGTTCTGGAGTGTAGGAAAGTCCGGTCTGTTTCAGAAATTTCTCCACGTTGTGACCAGCCAAGCGGAACACGATCTTAAACTGACCGGGCAGGCGGTTGCCTTTGATCAGCTGGTACATGAGGGGACGCAGCTGTTTCCAGGCAATGTTGTGTTTATCGGTCAAAGACTCCTGCTCCTCTGCACTGTAGTAGTCGGCAGGGATGCGGCCATCAATCTGGAAACTGCAGAAGGTAGATAAACTAACTTCGGACACCAAAAAGGCATCGAAGTCTTCACCGGCAAAAAGTTTTGCCGTAGTGGTGCGAATGTCGGGAAGTTTTAAGGCGATCATAGAGCCTCCTTATCAAGAGTAAAGTCTATGGAATCTATGGTTTTGGGAACGGACAAGGGATCACAGGGTCACCTGACGGTGGAAATTCAGTCCCGGTTTACCAGGGGCGCTGTTTTTGTACAATTCCAACTGGAACAGGCAGCGCTGGGCGTTGGTGATGGAACTGGTATATTCAAAGGGGTGACCGGATTCCAGTTGGGAACGGCGGACGATACGATAGCCGGGGATGTCGGGGGTGCAATCCAGTTTTGTTGCGTCGGCATTGCCCATGAGGATGGCCTCGATGGTCTCGGTAGCGTGGTACAGTTTCAACTGGTAGGTGTCTTCCAGGGTCTGGTACAGGGAGTGGCAGCTAAAATCCACCGCCTCAATGCCGGGGCACAGATAGTAGGGGATATAGGTATCTTCCAACAGCACTGGGGATTCATTGGCGCAGCGGATCCGGACCAGATGAAACACCTGGAGATTGGCCTGGGGAAGCTGCAGTTCCTCAGCCAATCCGGTATCTGCCTGTTCCACCGTGGCAGAAAGAACGAGAGAGGAAGGGACGGCTCCCAGCTTCCGAATATTCTCTGTGAAGTTGTAGAGATAGTGGATGGGACGCTTCATCTTGGGGCTGGCCACAAAGGAACCCCGGCCTTTGTGACGGACGATCAAGCCGTCAGTCACCAACTGATCCATGGCCTGGCGCACCGTGGTACGGCTGATTCCCAGGAGAGAACATAGCTCATTTTCCGGGATTAGACGGTCCCCCGGCTGTAGCTGGCCAGTCTGGATCAAAAGACGCAGATGAGATAATAACTGTTCATATAAAGGAGTCTCCGATGTAGGGGAGACATGAAACGATTGCATAAAGGTGGTGGAGTCCATACATCCTCCTGTGTGATTTGGGATATCAAAATCGCTGGTTTTATTATAGCAAAGGGGCCACCGTTTGTCACCTTGAAAATGTATGATACAAATGAGAAAGTCCGTTGACAAAGAGGAGAAAGTTTGATATTTTAAATGTATCATACATTTGATACATAACCATACATTTGGAGGACAAAACCATGAAAAAACCTGACAAAAAGGCTTGTGACATGACCGTTCAGGAACTGGCATCCTATATTGACTATTCCGTATTGAAGCCGGAGTTTACTGAGGAAGAGATCATTGCTTTGACCAAAGATGGTGTACAGCTGGAGTGTGCCACCATTTGTATCAATCCCGGCTATATGGAATTGTGCGATCCTCTGGTACGTGGTACAGAGACTAAGCTGTGTCCTGTGACTGATTTCCCCTTTGGTACCAGTTCTACCGCTTCTCGCGTACAGCAGATCGAGCAGGTTGCTAAGTATGATACTGTTGGTGAAGTGGATATCGTGGCTAACTTTGGTATGATCCGCAGCGGAAAGTACGATGAGGTCACCGAGGATCTGAAGGCCTGTGTGGCAGCGGCTCACAAGTACGGTCGTGAGATCAAGGTGATTTTCGAGACCGACGCTTTGAATGAAGAGCAGATCCGTCGCATGTGTCATTGCTGTATCGATGCCGGCGTGGATTTTGTGAAGACCAGTACCGGTTTCCTGACCGGTCATGAGTCTCATGGCGCCACCCCTGAGCTGATCGCTTTGATGATGGAAGAAGTGGGGGATCGCTGTAAGATCAAAGGTAGCGGCTGCATCCGCACCAGAGAGCATTTCCTACAGCTGATCGATATGGGGATCGACCGCATGGGCGTGGGCTATCGCTCTGTACCTGTAGTACTGGGACTGTAAAAGAAACGATTGCAGGATCGCAAAAAAAAGATTATAGTAGAGGGGTAGGAGTGCTGCCCCTCTCTTTTTTGTGGAAGAGAATGGATCAGCCTCTATATAAGAATGATCCGACACAAGGAGGACTTTTCTTTGAAAATATTGATCGTACGACACGGAGAACCGGATTACAGCATTGATTCCCTGACAGAAAAGGGATGGCAGGAGGTGGAGTACCTGGCCGAGCGTCTGGCGCAGATCCCCACGGCTGCGTACTATGTATCACCTCTGGGCCGCGCCAGAGATACTTCCAAGCCTACACTGGAAAAGGTAGGACGTACAGCAGAGGTACTGCCCTGGCTGAGAGAGTTTGAGGCTCCCATTGACAAGCCGGATATTCCCGATCGCAAGTCCTGTACCTGGGACTGGCTGCCGGGAGACTGGACACCGGAGGAGAAGCATTTCCACCATGATCAGTGGTGGCAGTCTCCTACGATGATGGCTGGAGATGTAAAAAAAGAATATGACTGGGTCATTGCCGGTCTGGATGATCTGCTGGCAAACCATGGATATCAGAGAGAGGGATATTATTATCGTGCCGTAGAGCCTAATAATGACACCATCGTTCTGTTCTGTCATTTTGCTTTGGAGTGTGTCCTGCTGAGCCATCTGTTGAATATTTCCCCTATGGCTTTGTGGCATGGTACCTGTGCGGCTCCCAGTTCGGTGACTACGGTGGTGACCGAGGAGCGTAGAGAAGGCATTGCTTACTGGCGTATGTCATCCTTTGGAGATATTTCTCATTTGTATCATCATGGAGAGCCGGCATCCTTTATGGCCCGCTTCTGTGAGTGCTATAAAAATGAGGATGAACGTCACGATTGACCAAACACTGTGAGCTCGACCAAAGAAAACCCACGATTTTAGATTGATCTTGCCGCTGGCAAGGATAGGAGAAATGAATCATGAATGAACAAGCACAATTAAAAGAAGCCTTAGGTGCACTGCTCAGTCTGGCTTCTGTTTCCGAGGGAATGCTGACGATGGACCAGATCCTGGATGCCTGCGAGGGCATTGGCCTGACTGATAAGCAGGTGGAGATGGTCTGCGCCTATCTGGAGATGAATCAGGTAAAAATTCAGGGTTTTGCTGCTTCCGAGGCAGACAAGTCTCTGTTTCGAGATGGCGCTGCTGCAGCCGATGAAGAAAAGACTGGTGCGGATTCTGCTTACTTTAAAATGTATCTGCAGGAGCTGGAAGGGATCCACCCTTATACTGACGAGGAGGAGCAGGATCTGATCGATGCTATGTTGGCTGGCGATGGTGCTGCCAAAGAGCAGCTGATCGAGGGAAATCTTCACCGTGTGGTACAGATGTCTCAGGAGTATCTGGGACAGGGGGTACTGGCAGCGGATCTGGTACAGGAGGGCAATATGGCTTTGATCCTTGCCATGGAGACCTATGTGCCCGGCACCAATTTCCGTATCCATCTGCTGACGGAGATGGAGAATGCCATGGTGGAGGCCATTCGTGAGCAGACAGGCTCTATGGATGCCGGTCATACCCTGGCAGCTGACGCCAATGCTCTGATGGATGCCACCGAAGCACTGGCAGAGGAACTGGAGCGAGAGGCTACTGCAGAGGAGCTGGCCGAGTATCTGCACATCAGCAAGGAGCGTGTAGAAACGCTGGTAAAGATCTCTCTGGATGCCATGAATTTGGATTAAAGATAAGACGTTGTGTTATCGTAAAGGCACCAGAGTCACAAGAGCAAAAGAAAGAAGGAGTAATGACAGAGGGGAAGTCCCTCCATCATTACTCCTGTTTTTTGTTGTCGCAGACGCAATGTTCAAACAACAATCCCGCTAAAAACCACCAGGGTCCGTAATCCAGACGGATCAATCCGTCTACATTCAGATCAGCATCGCTGTAGTCCCAGGGACACATGTCAAATTTGCGAAGGAGCCACCCGGTAGTGTATTCGGTGGCAAAAATCAGCATCATGTAGATGAAGCCCCGCACCAGAACATTTTGTTTGCAGAGAATTTTGTGGATGGGTGCCATGGCAGCAGCCATGCCGTAGATGGGAAACATAAGCAGAGAGGTGTTGCCCACAAATCGTTTGTCATGGTCACAGTGAAAATGACGCAGGCTGGTGGTGAAAAGTTCCATGGTCCATCCGATGAGTCCGCATTTGATAAAATTATTCTTCATGATGTCAGTATGGCAGATCGATGCCGGATTATGCATGGGAAATGGTAAAATTATGGCTGAAATTTACGGCAGAAATCTGGGCTTTTTTCCGATAGTACTTGAAACATGAGTTAAAAAAAGGTACAATGATGGATAATGCGTTGCGTTAACGTGTCACAGATAAGATGCGAAAGATAGGAGACGATGGACGGCATGAGCGAAAAAAAACAGATCGATTTGCTGGAACTGCGAGATCAGATCGACCAGGTGGATCGTCAGTTAGTGGAGTTGTTTGAGAAGAGACAGGAAATTTGTCGCTCAGTGGCTCAGTATAAGATCGAAAATCATAAAAAGGTCCTGGATAGGGAGCGGGAGGAGCAAAAGCTGGCAGTAGTGCAGCAGCTGGCATCTACCGATTTTAACCGCCATGGTGTACGGGATATGTTTGAACAGCTGATGGCAGTGAGCCGTAAGCTTCAGTATCAGATCCTGGCGGAGAATGGGCAGGGATTAAAACTGCCTTTTGAGCAGATCGATGGGCTGGATCCTCACGCCAATATCGTGTATCAGGGAGTTCCTGGGGCCTATAGTCATCAAGCTGCCATGGAGTTCTTTGGAGAGGATGCACATCTGGAGCCGGTCCGCACCTTTGAGGATGCCATGAAGGCACTGAGTATCTGTGATGCAGACTATGCAGTGATCCCCATTGAGAATTCTACCGCAGGTGCTGTCAGTGATGTGTACGATCTGCTGGGATTTTATGACAATTATATCGTGGGAGAACTGTATCTGCGAGTGGAGCATGCATTGCTCGGTGTACCTGGTGCCCAGTTGTCGGATATTCAGGTGGTATATTCTCATCCTCAGGGATTGATGCAGTGTGCCCAGTATCTGGGAAGCAATCCCCAGTGGAAGCAGATCAGCATCAACAACACAGCATTGGCTGCAAAAAAGGTCATGGAGGATGGAGATGTCCATCATGCTGCCATTGCCAGCCTGGCTGCTGCTAAACTGTATGGTCTGCAGGTGCTAAAGGAAGCGGTAAACCACAGTGCGGTCAACACCACTCGTTTTATCGTGGTTGCCGGTCGCAAGATTTTTACCAGAGATGCTCATAAAGTCAGCATTTGCTTTGAACTGCCCCATAAGAGTGGTAGTTTGTACACGATCCTGTCCCATTTTATTTACAATGATTTAAACATGACTAAGATCGAGTCCTGTCCTATACTGGGTAAGAACTGGGAATATCGATTCTTTATTGACTTCGAAGGCAATCTCAATGATACGGCTGTTATGGGAGCACTGCGAGGCATCATGGAAGAGGTCAGCTATTTTAAGATCCTGGGAAATTATTAGATGAGCAAGAGTTTGTTGATCGTCGGATATCTTAGATGGAGAGACAAACAAATAGAATAAAAGAAACAAAAGAGAGTGTGAGAATTATGGCAAGTAAAATCATCGAATACGTATTGGTAGCAGTGTTTGTTATCGGTGTTTTTGTGGCAGGCCGTGTGCTGAAAAAGTCCATGCAGCTGACTTATAAAGCCAATGCCACCAATCAAAAACTGTACAATGCCCTGTTTATTATTGTGTTGGGATTGATGTTGTTTATCCCTCAAAAGACTATTGTATGGGGCATGGCAGCAGCCATGTTGTTTTTGATGGTAGTGATCATGAAGCAGTTTCGTGATGGTTTGGATGACGATGGAGTGATGCTGTCAGGAAAGCGGACAGGTTATGACCAGTGGGAGCGCTACTCCATGAACCGGATTGATAAGGCAGTAGAGTTTCGTCTCTACGCTCCCGGCAAGATCCGTCTGATGGTGTTTTCCCAGAAGCAGTCTGCACAGGTAGAGCGCCTGCTGGCTTCCAAGGGTCTGAAGAAACAGGAGTTCCAGGCGATGGCTATGCCGGAACGCAGTAAAAAGTGATGTCTGTGCGGAAGACATTTTTGGGAGATCGATAGAAAGAAAGGAAATGGAAATATGAGCAAACAAACCTGGAAAGCAGGAAATATGCTGTATCCCCTACCTGCGGTCATGGTATCGGTGACAGATGGAGATGGACATGACAACATCATTACTGTAGCCTGGGCGGGTACCGTGTGTACCAATCCTGCCATGTTGTCTATCTCTGTGCGCAAGGAACGCCATTCTCACGCCATGCTGGTAAAGACCGGTGAATTTGTGGTGAACCTGACGACAGAGGCGCTGGCCTTTGCCACCGATTACTGTGGTGTTCGTTCCGGTAGAGATGTGGATAAATTTACTGAGATGAAGCTGACCAAGGAGAAAGCTGTCCATGTGGCAGCGCCTATGATCGGAGAGAGTCCGGTCAATATCGAGTGTCGTGTGATGGAACGAAAGGAACTGGGATCTCATGATATGTTTATCGCTGAGGTTTTGTGTGTTCATGCCGATGAGGCATATATGGATGCGACTGGAAAGTTTGACCTGGCTTTGGCCAAGCCTATCGTATATGATCACGGCAACTATTACACCATGGGAAAACCTATTGGTAAGTTTGGTTACAGTGTGAAGAAACCTACAGCAAAGAAGGCCGGAACAAAGGGCGGATCCAAGGGAAAGAAAAAAGCTTAAGGTATATATTTCCAGATAGTACATAGTGTTCGTAGATAAGAATAAAGATAAAAAAAGAAACAGCCTCGGTGAGCAAAGCCGAGGCTGTTTCCTCTTGG
>JAFYLG010000262.1 GCA_017537225.1 Lachnospiraceae bacterium | reverse complement strand
TCTCGTACCTCCTTTTGGTCTCTGGCCCCCTGCTCATTGTCAGGGAACAAGGAAAGATTTGATGTGTTACGGTCAATTAGTTTATCATAAGGGTGAGGAAAAAGCAAGTACTTTTTCCTTTATTTTTCAAGGGTTTTCGGGTTTTTTTTCAGTACATTGGCATGATTTGTTAGTAATGACAGCAGGCTTCCTCCACGGACATGGTTTGCGTGCAAGCACTGTACCAAATCGTCCGTGGAGGAACCTGCCAGCCCTTTCAAACGCATCTATAAAGATGTCCTGAAAATATTAGCTCAAACCACTTTCTTCCAGCCAATCTTCCTGTAATACACGATCCAAAACCAAATCATCAATGACAAATACAGTCCCGACGCAATAACTCCGACCCAGGCATTTACCAGTTCTCGTTCTACCACGGTGCCGATACGCCAAACTTTCAAATTCTCGTAATCAATGAACACCAAGCCTTCATATTCTTCGTTATCGATACTTCTTCCTGCCGTATAATCATAATAATCTGGATCAATACGCTCTACGCCGTAAACCATTTCCGGACCATCGTGGCTGCCGTATAGTCGATAGGAATTATATTGAAAGAAATATTCATTCACATAGCGATCAAAAGACTCCTGACTGGTGAAAGTCACATAGTTAGGCAGACCAATTTTCTTTACGCCAAAGCTTACCACGAAAATCGAAACCGCCAGGCAAGCCACGATGATCATAGTCTTACGCAGTTGCTTCTTCTCCTCTGCAGAAATCTTTTTTCCACATTGTTCCAGGATCACCCACAGCACACTGGCAACCAGAGCAGACACAGGAAGATTGCCTATCCAGTGACAGATGTATCCTACGATTCGACCACTGGTTCTGGTATAAGCCCATATAGTTTCAGATAGCACTTGCCAGCGTTCCCATCCCACGATTTGTCCGTCATATTCTGTTTGCAACATCAGCGGAATCAGCAGTGCCAACGACACAAAAAAGGGAAGCAACAAACGATTACGGCACTGTTGGATTTTGTAATCCCACTGTTCCTTTGTGCTGTTCCTCTCTTCTGCCAATGTCTGTATACCACGGCGGTGCCACATCCAAAAAATATATGCAGCCATTCCTTCTGTCATCATCCAGCCCAGCCAACCAATGTCGACTACCCATTTAGGAAACCGTCGGTAAGGTCCCGCCATCAAATACAAAGCGACAAACAGTACCGTTCCTACGGTCATAGTTCCCCACAGCAGAATCTGAGCAGTGCAAAAGCGTTCTTTCGCGGTACCTTCCAACCACCGCCTCCTGGCCTCGATCTTCTCCGGCTTTTCGCCTTTTCCACCGAAATGACCTTCGGTAGCTTCTTTTTCCACAAAACGCTCCAGACGTTTCCCCGCCAGCAGTTCATCTACGGTAACGTCGTACATCTCTGCCACGGCCGGCAGGATGCTGATCTCCGGCAGGCCGGCGCCGGACTCCCACTTGCTGACTGTCTTGTTGGTGATCCCCAAATAATCAGCCACCTCTTGCTGCGTGTAGCCGGCCGCCTTGCGCAGAGCCGCCAGAAACTCACCGGTCTTCACACTGTCCACCACGGGACGCTCTTTATTTTTGTCATGTTTGATCGCCATAGTTGTTTCCTCCTTTTCTGTCTGTTTTATCCTGTTGCCTTCATTCTACGGGAGATGGACAGAAAAACAACTCACAGCCCGTGGAATCTAGTCTACAGAGCGTGGAATCACTGCTCACCTAACAAGATCGCCCCCGGAGGGACCTCTACCTGCCGCAGCGAGACGCATCGATCCCATGCATGATCGCAAACATAACGAAGCCCACGAGGCAATGTCAGCTTCACCAAAGAACCACATCCGGACAATGCCCACATACCGATCCACACGACACCTTCAGGAACTTGCAGTTCCTTCAGCTGTATGCAATCTTCAAAGGCATTGCAGTCGATCCAGCGAATGGTGTCAGGCAATGTGACTGTCTGGAGTTCTCCAAAACCCTGAAACGCATATTCTCCCACATTTTCCACTCCAGGGTGTATGATCACCTCTTCTACGATGTTGCGGTACTGAGTCCAGGGATAACAGTACTTCTGATCCCATTGGGAATCCAACGCACTGACGCGGTCATAGGTTCTCATCATTCTTCCTCTGCCGCTGATGATCAGGGTAGTTCCCCGCAGCCGCCAGCTCAATCCATGCTCATCGGTACCTGCCTTGGTCAGATATCCGGGCAATTGTTCCATATATCGTCCGGCAACCATCATCTCCTGACATTTCTTCAGATCTTCCAGCAAAAGTTTTGCTGTGGGGTATCGTCGGGACACACGACCATTGAGCATTTTTTTCAGCACGATCATCAGTGACTCCAGCAATTCTTCCTGATTCACCTCCTGCAGATACCGTTGGCACAGTTCTTCCTGCAGATCGGGTCCCCACAGAAGATCATCTTTCCTGGGAGTCCTGTTAAACAACAACTCAAAGAAATATACGCCCAACTGATATATATTGACCCGTGGCGTCAACAACAGGGTTTTCTCCCGCTCCATATCACTGCCGCTCAAAATACGATTTTGAAACAGCGTCATCTCTTCCGGCAGGTATCTCTCATTGAAACGCAGAGTATGAAGAGCTGCCATACTTGTCTCCCGCACATCCACTACACTGTCCACATCAAACAGTCGTACCCCCTCCGGTTTGTCGATCCATAGGATGTTTTCCGGTTTGAAGTCCATAAACAGATAGTGATTTTCATGAAGGATCTGCAGCAATTCGGCGATACGTACCACCACATTGCACTTGGCCTCCAAAGTATCAAAAGTCACCTGGTCCAGCGACTGGCCCATATGCACATCACTGAGCAGGTAGTAGGTGTCACCGTATTCCCCATATAGATAGGGACGAACCATGATCTCCATGGCCTGAGAAGATGCCAGGCGACTCTGGAATTCATATCCCTGACGAAACTGTTCCAATTTGCGGGAATACCCATCGGAAAGCTGGGTTTTTGGTGATACCCGAAGTTTCTCTTCCTCTCTCCAGATCTCCCAGGGAGTTTCCTCCTCTCGGTAAAGCCACGGCCCCCACTGCCAGATATGACTGACGGTACCGGCTTCTTCCTCTATACGTTCCTCCAGAGCACCCTCATCCTGCCACGAAGGAAACACACTCGCATCCGGATCCTGCTCTGGATAAAACTCTTTCACGATGACAGTCCTTGCCGTGACCTCTCCATAGGAACGCACACCAGCCTCATACACCAGACAGGAGGTGCCTGCTCCCAAATATTCATAGATCTCCACGATATAGCCGCCCACCATAATAATCTGACCCGGCTTCAGTGGGATCCTTTCTTCTTTTCTTGTCATCTTGTCTTGCTCCTCTTTACCGCCACGATCGGCTTACACCTCAGTGGCTGATCCTGATTCCATACTGCCTGAAACAGTAGAAATGGCTCATCATAGGTCAACAGCTGCTGCAGATAAGCATCATAGGGATCTTTGGCAGAAAAACCCTGTAGACCACACCGAGCCATCACCCGCTCCATTTCCATTTCAAATCCTGCCTGTAGACCTCGGATATATTCTACTTCCTCATCATAGGCTTCCGGAGGGAAATTCTCTTCATTTTTTACATCCAAAACAAACAGAAGCCAAACCAGTGTCTCGATCAGATAGCGTCTACGCATTCCGTCCGTTCGTACAAATTTATCCAGGATATCGTTTTTCAGTCTGGTATCCAGAAAGCTTTGTGAATTCAAAAAGAACTCCTCTCCCCAACCGGGATACCCTTCATAATATCTGGTGTCATCCGCCGGCCCCTGATAAAGAAACTTCAACAATGACAGATTGCTGATCTGTGACGTAGCATTGGATTTAGAACGTCCCCGCACACCGCCTTTTCTTTCTGCAGAATGCTGCTCTACACGCTTAGAGATACACTCTTCGCTGACATCACTATCATACAGTTTCAAAGGCTTCTCCAGACAGATCTGCACTCCTTCTATCTTCCACTGTCGCTGCAGCGTTTCCTTCCTGGCCTGCAGACAGGCACCGGTAGGCGCTATCTCTACATCGTGGGGATCTACCATACCCGGCCATTTTTCCCACAGTGTATCGTGATTGACCCAGCGCAATTCCATGGAACAGACAGCTTTCGCCGTGGTGTCCTCTGCTACGCGATATACAAAACGCAGTTCCGGAACTCCCGCCGGGCAGAAGTACAACAGCGTCCCTTCCGGAATCACAGTTCCGGCTGTCGCTTCTATCTCCAACAGGCCATTTTTTCCCTCTCCGTTACGCACAAAAGGAAGGGCTCCTCCCTTTTCCAGCAGACGTATATCATGTGTTCTCTGCCACATCTCAGGATCACACCACTGAAAGCCACCGTGCATGTACTTCTCTTTTACAAACTTAGGGCGCGTCTTCATCCCGCCCAATTCTCTGTACTTCTCCAGCACGGACCATTCTGTCACAGGCTCCACCGGCACCTGAATATACATGGTTGCTCCCGGCTCCTGTGTTACGGCCTGCGTCACCTCAAATACAGCCTCATACATTCTCTCGTTTTTCCTGATCAGGTAGGACAGCAGCGTCTTTGCCGGAATATCCACTCCATAGTCCGCACAATCAGATACCTGTGCCGTCTTGTAGCAGCGCTTCCGCACTCTTTCACTCTCACGATAGATTTCCTCCTGGAATAAATACTCCTGAAAGTTCTCGTTCTGCCACAGCGTCTCCTTCAGCTTATCTACCAACTCATGAAAGACCTCTTCACAACTGCGCACATGATCCTCCATCTCCAGACGACGGATCCAACGAATAAAGCGGTCCAAACTACTGATCCTCTTCGTAAACAG
>JAFYLG010000024.1 GCA_017537225.1 Lachnospiraceae bacterium | reverse complement strand
ACCTTTTTGCTGCTGCGACGGATGATCGCCTTGATGCGTGCCTTTACCTCCAGAATATTGAAAGGCTTGGTTATATAATCGTCCGCGCCATACTCAAGGCCGAGGATCTTGTCCATGTCATCGCCTTTGGCTGTCAGCATAATAATAGGCATATCGGAAAACTCACGGATTCTCTGGCATACCTCATAACCATCGTAAACTGGAAGCATCAGATCCAACAGTACCACATCGTACTCCTTCTGTCTGGCCAGTTCCAAAGCTTCACCGCCATCATAGGCGCAGTCCACTTCCATACCGTCCTGCTCCAGACTGAAACGGATCCCTTTTACGATCAATTTTTCATCATCTACTACCAGCACACGATTTGCCATATTGTTATCCTCCTACGGTAATATACTCTTTGATTTTAGAAAATAAGCCTTCTTTGATGCCTGTCACCTGCATGATCTCCTCGATAGCAGTAAAAGGCCCCCTATTTTCCCGATGGGACACAATAGCCTCCGCTCTTGTCTGCCCGATCCCGGGAATACTCATCAATTCTGTCACAGTGGCACGATTGATATCGATCAATCCAGCCTCACCCACATCCCCATCCGCCTCATACCAGTGAAACTCACTTTCTCCCGCTTCTCGTTGATGAGGAATTGTCACCTTACTTCCATCAGACACTTTCATGGCCAGATTTACTGCTTCCTGTGCTGCCTCAGGCAAAAAACCACCAGCTGCCTCCACGGCGTCCCACACCCTGCTCCCCTCATCAAGAAGGTATACCCCTGGTTCTGCTACCTGTCCACACACATGAACATAGATGGCAGCAACCGTGACCGATTGTTCCTGCGTCAGCCCTACCGTCTCCTCCACTGGAATCTCTGATTCTATGACATCTCTCGTGATCAGTATGGCTTCACCGTCATTTTGGCATCCTCCACCGATCAGTACCCATAAAAAAAGCAACAGCAGGCAACTCACGCAAACAACAGCCTGTCGCCATCCGGCGCGGCTGAAACATTTCTCACCTATGATTTTGTTAAACAATGCCGTCCTCCTTCTCAGAGGTCGGTTTTCCTTTTGTCATTTTCTATTTTATCGAAAGTACGAGAGAATTACAAGTGCTTTATGTCACCATTTAAAAATATTGATCACTTTGTAAAAACCTCCTGCAGGAAGCACCTTCACCGATGCTCCCTACAGGAGGTTTTTTAATCTTTAGTATTTTTCTACCACTTCTCCCTGCTTTTTGTAGATAGAATTAGCAGGAATCACCCCTCTCACCATAGAAAGAGGATAAATATTGCTATCTCGTCCCACTACACTGGCAGGATTCAGCACAGTGCCACAACCAACTTCTACATTGTCACCCAGAATGGCACCAAACTTTTTCAAACCGGTAGGAATATTGCCCTCAGGGGTCTTTACTACCGTCAGAGTCTTGTCGGACTTCACATTGGAAGTGATCGAGCCGGCTCCCATATGAGCCTTATAACCCAAAATGGAATCGCCTACATAGTTATAGTGAGGCACCTGTACCTTGTTAAACAAAATCACATTTTTCAGTTCCGTGGAGTTGCCTACTACAGCGCCCTCGCCTACCAACGCATTGCCACGAATAAACGCACAGTGACGAACTTCCGCATTTTTGCCGATGATCACATTGCTGCCGATAAAAGCAGTGGCAGCCACCTTGGCAGACTTGGCGATCCATACGTTATTGTCACGGGCTTCATACTCCTCTGCCGGCAGTGTTGCTCCCAATTCTACAATAAACGCACCGATCTTAGGCAGGGCCTCCCAGGGATACTGGCACTGTTCCAACAGAGGCTTTGCCAGAGTCTCATCTAACGTAAGCATTGCTTGTGTCATCCAATCTTTCATATATTGTCTCCTTTCATTGGAAAAACCTATCCTAATTTTCCTGATCCACCGAATTTGCCTTAGCACCGCGAGTCTTTCTTGTAGATCTCGCCACCGTTTTGTCACCTGTTTTTCCAGTATTCTCTGTTTTGCGGGCGGACGCCTTTGTATTTTCATAATAGGGTTTCACCTGATCAAACAGACTGATCAACTGCCGATTATTATTCAGGTTCATTACACTGGCCGTGCGACGGCGAATGAAGCCGTCCAACTTGACCATATATTCATCCTCAGTGATCTCGCCCTGAGCCACATAGGTCAGGCCTTTTTCCCAGCTGGCTGTCAGTTCCGGATTGAGCAGCTGACGCAGCGAATTGTCCACAGTATCATAGATCAGTTCGCCCAGCAGAGTCGGTGTGATCACCTGTGTCTTTTGATTTAGTGCCAGGTATTTATTGTTGACCAGTTTCTTCAAAATTTCCGCACGGGTAGCACTGGTACCAATACCGCTTCCCTTGATCTGAGCACGCAGTTCTTCATCCTCGATCAGCTGACCGGCATTTTCCATGGCCAGAATAATGGAACCGGAGGTGTATCGCTTAGGGGGTGAAGTCTCTCCCTCCTTGATCTCAAAATCCTGTACCGGTAACTTAGCACCTTTGCGAAGCTTGGACAACTTTTCCAGCAGAGCGGCATCGCCCTGGGACTCACCATTCTCTCCAGAAGCACCATCCTTGCCGTCTCCTTCCGGATCCAGATTTGGATCAACGGTCTGGCTGCCATTCTTAGGGCCATCCATCTGCTTCTGTCCCATCTCTCTGGCCACACGAGCAGGAGATGCTACCGCCAGATATCCAGGCTCCTTTAAGACCTTATAATTCGCAAAGAAGTGCTCCTCCCGGATCAACAGTTCCAGACCGTACTTTTGATATACAGCAGCCGGATAAAATATACTCAAAAAGCGTCTTACGATGACTTCGTAGACTTTCACTGCCACAAGGGCCAGTCGTCCCACCTGACCGATTCCCTGACCGGTAGGAATGATGGCATAGTGGTCGGTGATGGCCTTGTCATTGACATAGCGTGTCTTACTAAGCCCCTTGTAGGCTCCTGTTTCCAGGATATGCTCCGCAAAATCTCTCACGCCGGGAATTGCCTTGAGACCGGCGATATTTTTGGTGATCTCTTTGGACACCGCCGTGGAAAGCACACGGGCATCGGTACGGGGATATGTCACCAATTTCTTTTCGTACAGTTCCTGAACGATCTTTAAGGTCTCATCCGGACTCAGTTTAAACATACGAGAACAATCATTCTGCAATTCTGCCAGGTTGTATAACAGGGGAGGATTTTTCTTCTCCTGTTTCTTTTCCATGGACAAAAGCTGAGCTTCCAAAGGATCGGCCTGACGAAGATAGTTGATCAGCTCCTCTGCTTTTTCTCTGGTTTTAAAACCATTTTCTTTATACAGATGAGGAGTTCCGAAATATCTGGTACCCTCTACCGCCTTCCATTCTGCTTCCAGTGTACTGCCCAGACATTCCAGCTGGGCTAACACACGATAAAAGGGCGTCTTGACAAAGGCTCGGATCTCTCGCTCTCTGCGGACTACCATCCCCTGTACACAAGTCATCACACGACCCACCGACAGGACGGTGCGATCTGTCTTCATGTAAGAAGATAGGGTATTGCCATATTTTAATGTGAGCAGACGGGAAAAATTGATACCCATCAAATAATCTTCCTTGGCCCTCAGATAAGCAGAAGAAGCCAGATTATCGTACTCTGACAAATCCTTCGCTGTGCGGATTCCCTTTAAAATCTCATCCTCGGTCTGGGAATCGATCCAAACACGGCGGCGGTTCTTTCCCTGGACACCTGCCATCTGTTCTACCAGACGATAGATATACTCACCCTCTCGTCCCGAGTCGGTACAGACATAAATCGTATCTACATCCGGACGGTTCAACAGCTTCTTTACAGTCTCAAACTGTTTTTTTACATTGTCGATGATCTCATATTTAAATTGCCGCGGGATAAAAGGAAGAGTATCCAGACTCCACCGCCTCAGCCTGGAATCATAGACCTCCGGGTAACTCATAGTCACCAGATGACCGACGCACCAGGTCACTACCGCCTCCTCCGACTCCAGATAGCCGTCCCTGCGGGCTGCGTTGATTTTTAATGCTTTTGTGCTCATCGGAACCAAAAAACTCCTTCTCTAGTCGGCTCTATTATAATCCAAAACCAGGGATAGGGCAACCAAAACATCCATTGACAATCCCCTGTCACCATCCTATAATGCTAATACAACATTCCTTATAAAGTCCCAGAAAGGAACCTTTTATGAACGCCAAACGTATTTTAGCCCTCATCGGCATTGTGATCTTAGTAGGGATCTATCTGATCAGTCTGGTATTTGCACTGATCGATCACCCCATGAAGTCTTCTATGCTGTATGCTTCTCTTTATGCCACCGTAGTCATCCCCGCTCTGATCTATGCCTTTTTTCTGATCGGCAGATTACTGCACAAAGACGATCATCCTGACAAAGAAAACGTCGACTGATCATTCCTTAATCATTCGTTTCATACTGGCCTGCCGTGATCATATGCAGCAGGCGTCTGGCTGCCGGTGACAGAGGTATCCTGCGATCTGTCACCAGGCACATATCTCTCATAGGAAGCTCTTCCCGAAATTGGAGCGCAAAAATCTCTCCCTGCTCCAGCTTTTCTTTTGCAAAGTCTTTCATTACACAGCCAATTCCCAGATTTCTAGCCGCAAACTGAATGATCATATCACTGGTAGCCAGTTCAAACTCCGGCTGCAGTATCACCTTGCGCTCTGCCAGATAATCGTCCATAAAGCGACGGGTACTGGTATTTTTCTCCAGACAGATCAAAGGCAACTCCAACAGATCCTCATATTCCAACACTCGATCTTTTAAATGGGCAAACTGACTGCCTGCCACAAAGCAATCCTGAACCTGACGGATAGGAAACTCCTGCAACTCCGGACGTGAGGCAAAAGGCATGGTCACCACACCAAAATCGATGCGTCCCTCTGACAGCAACTGTAGCGTCTCCGGTGTGGGACCATTGGTCACTGTGACTTTTAGCTTAGGGTAAGCCTGATGAAACTGTCCCAGATACGACAGAAGGAAAAACTGCAGGGTCATGTCGCTGGCACCGATGCGCACTTCACCCTCTTCCAGGTTATTCATCTTCTTAATGATATTTTCTCCTGCCAGGATACTATCCATCCCTCTGGATACATAATGGTCCAACAGTTCTCCTGCCTGAGTCAAGCGTACTCCCTTAGGCGTTCTCACAAACAGCTCACAGCCCAGAGATTCTTCCAGGTGCTGCAGTGACTGGCTCACTGCCGGCTGGGATACACACAATACCTTGGCAGCAGCGGTAATGCTTCCATGACGACTGACCTGATAAAACACACGATATTGCTCTAAATTAATATCCATACCATTCCCCCTCTACATACCACTTCTAATGAAATCTTTTCTCCCCAATTTCACGATTTCACATTGTTGCATTTTACATAATGATAACTTATAAAATCACAATATATGCCAACATATAAACCATCCTTATGCACCGCGCACATCTTCAAATTCATACTTATATCATATTCCCTTTTCACCCTTAAAACAATATTTTTTTCAAAAATAAAAATTTTTTTGAAAAAAGTGTTACATTTTGTCTTTTTTTGCGTTCAATATAGTAGAAAGGTAAATTAGGAACATGCTGTTTTCCAATCGTCTCAAACAATTACGACTTCGATATGGTTATTCCCAGGCATTCCTGGCCAAAGAATTGTCCATTTCCCGTATGGCTTATACCCTGTACGAATCTGGCCATCGGGAGCCTCCGTTGGAGATCCTGATACATCTTGCTCAAATGTATCAGGTCTCTTTGGACTATCTTTTAGGATTGTCTGACCTTTCTCTGCCCCTGCAGCTTTCCCCTCAAGAAGGCTATCTGTTTTCTCAGCTTGATCGCTTGGCTGAAAAACGTCGGGAGCATGTACTTCAGGCCCTGCAGCAGGATCTGGGCTACCAGCTGCTAAGCGATTCCTTGATTTTCCACGAGATTCCGCCAAAAAACAACGTCCCGTAGTTCCTTTGGCGCTCCCGTGCTCCTGACTTCTTTTCTCCCTTTGTAAGTCAGGGGGTACCTGGTACTT
>JAFYLG010000261.1 GCA_017537225.1 Lachnospiraceae bacterium | reverse complement strand
GTGTTATGTTCAGGATACCGTTGGGGTGTGAACGGCGGTGCTTTGGGTGGTGTTCTGTGTGGTCTGGCAGAATGGATATATGGCGGAGAGGCTATGGCGCTGGGGCTCATGTGTGTCATGGGAGTGCTGGCAGGATGTTTTCGTAAACTGGGGCGAATGGGAACTGTTGTGGCCTTTGTATGTGGTGCGGCAGGACTGGGGATATGGTATGCTCAGGAATATGTTTTGAAGCTGTTACCGGATCTGTTGACTGCGGTGGTGATGTTTGTATTGCTGCCGGTAGATGCGATGTTGTCATTCCCTGGACAAGTGGAGAAAAAGCAGAGCAGCCAGGGGAGCAGAGAGGAAATGCAACGGCAACGCCTGCAGGAAACGGCGCAAAGCTATGGAAAGCTGGCTCAAACATGTGGTGCTTTTCAGGAGAAAGATCGATCGGAAGAAGATGTTGACGGATGGAAAGAACGTTTTTTAGAGAGCAGAGAGGCGGTGTCTCTCCAATTTCGGGAAATGGAAAAGACGCTGAAGGAGATGGCTGCCCAACTGGACCAGGCGGCGGACGTGACTGCAGTGTATGAAAGGTCTATTTACGAGAGCCTTCGCCGCCGGCGGCTGCAGTGCAAAAGTTTGTTGGTTCTGGAGGATGGAAATCGGCGGGAAGCCTATGTGACGGTCAGTTCCGGTCGCTCCGGTTGTGTCACCGCAAAGGAAATCAGTGAATCGGTAGGGAAAGTCATGGATCGTCGTTTGCGTCCGGCGGAAGGGGGACGGACGGTGGTAGGGAAAGAACCCTGTACTCTTCGGTTAGTGGAAGATCCGCCCTTTCGTCTGCTGTTTGGTATGTCTCGCCAGAGCAAAGAAGAGGAAGAACTGTCCGGCGACAATTTTTCCTGTCATGAATTACCGGATGGAAGGGTAATGCTGTGCCTGTCGGATGGCATGGGCTCGGGGACTCAGGCATTTTTGGAGAGTCAGATGGTGACGGAATTATTGGAAGAATTGCTGGAGGCTGGGTTTTCTGTGGAGCGAGCCATCTATATGGTCAATGCATTGATGCTGGTGCAGGAGGAACAAAATCCCACCACCATGGATCTGGCGGTGGTGGATCTGTATACGGGACGCGCCAGGTTTTATAAACAGGGGGCTGTGGGGACCTTTATACGCCGTGGAGACCAGGTGATGCAGGTGGAGCCGGGAGCGTTGCCTATGGGGATCGATTGTGAGGCGGCTCCGGCCTGTGCCCGTGTACAATTGGAGGAAGGGGATATGATCGTCATGCTCACCGATGGGATCCTGGATGCATTGCCGGGAGAAGAGAAAGAAGCAGTATTGAACGAGTATCTGTCTCATACGAAAACCAACAATGCCCGTGAATTGTCAGAGGATATTCTGGAACTGGCCCGCTCATGCCAGGAGGGTGGGGCGCGGGATGATATGACAGTGTTGGTGGCTGGCTTTTGGAGGAAGTAGGATGTTTACTATGAGATACGCCTGGAGAGAGGGAATCCTCCATGGGAACGCTTGCGCTCCTGCGCAGCGCAACGGCACATAAGCGTCTCGAATCCTTTGCAGGAATCTGCGACGCAAGTGCCGGCGGTGCGCAAAGTCCCACGTTGGATCCCTCTCTCCAGGCTTCGATATAGAAAACATCCGTGCACGCAGGAAAAACTAAGGGCGTAAATGGGATATTATTTGCGTTCGGCTCCGGGGTGTTGTATGTGTGTGGTATTATGAATATATGTAGAGATATGCTTCCGGCGTGGGGCCTTTGCGAACGTCGGTACTTGGCGAGCAGGTCTGCGGTAGCGGGCCTGAGAGCCTTATGTACCGCTACGAGAGCAACGGAGCGAGAGCGTCCCCACAAGGAACATATCGCTGCGCCTCCTCTTGCTTTTTTCCAAGAAACCTTTTATAGTAGAAGTGATAAAACCTATGCAGAGTATCACTATGACAAAGCAAACATCCCTGATCAGAAAAGTAAAAAACTTCATGATGGATCACGCTATGATACAGACGGAATCCCATATCCTGGTAGCCTTATCAGGAGGTGCGGATTCGGTCTGTTTGTTGTGTTTGTTGAAGGAATTAGAGCAGGAAATGGGGATTACGCTATCTGCTCTGCACGTACATCACAGGATCCGCGGCAGGGAAGCGGACCGGGATGCTGCGTTCTGTCAGGAACTGTGCGCGCAGCTAAAGATTCCTTGTCAGGTGGTGTATATAGATGTGCCTGCCGTGGCAGAAGCACGGAAGATGTCTCTGGAAGAAGCGGCCCGCATGGTGCGCTATCAGGCGTTGGAAGAGCAGAGACAGAATATTTTGGGAGAACTGAATCGGCGATGTGACAGACAAGGAATACCAGACGAGATAAAAGGAGATGCGCATGTACGCATCGCTGTGGCCCATCACCGGGAAGATCAGGCAGAGACAGTGCTGTGGAATATGTTGCGTGGCAGTGGTTTGAAAGGTCTCAGTGGTATGACGCCGGTCAATGGGGAGGTGATCCGTCCTTTGCTGGATGTCAGCAAAGAGGAGATCCTGGAGTATCTGCGGCAGCAGGATATCTTGTGGCAGCAGGACAGTACCAATGACAGTGATGATTATACCCGCAACCGGATCCGCCATCATATTTTGGGATATGCCGCAGAGCATATCAATGAAAAAAGTGCGGAGCATATCTGTCAGGCCGCTACATTGGCTGGTCAGGCCGATGCCTATCTGCAAAAGCAGGCCAGACGATGGTTGGAGGCAAAACAGAATGACGGATGTGTGCCAGTTTCCCAACTGGTGCAGGAAGAGGACATTCTGCAAAGCTACATTTTGCGGGAGATGCTGGCGCAAAATCGCGAATTGAGGGATGTGACAGCCCGCCATGTGGAGGCGATTCGCACCCTGCTGGTGGAAGTGCCGGGAGGCAGTGCAGAGAGGCAAGTGATGCTGGCAGATGGGATGACGGCCTGTCGCAGCTATGATCATTTGTGGATCCGACAGAATGAAGAATATCATAAGAATTTGGATGCGTGGGAACCGATAGAGGTGGATCTGGAGCAACTGCCGGAGGAGACAAAGATCCGGAAGGCAGGACATTTGTCAGATGAGTCTGCTTTCAAAGAGATTTGCTGGGGAGGGAAAAAGTTTCAGTTAAGAGTGATCTCTTACGAAAAAACACAAAAAATTCCTGCAAACCAGTATACGAAATGGATAAATTATGATACACTAGGAAGGACGCTTGTTTTTCGTACGCGACAAATTGGGGACTACATTTTTCTTCCGGACGGAGGCCGAAAAACGGTGAAATCCTATATGATCGATGAGAAGATCCCTGTGAGGGAGAGAGACCGGATCCCGGTGATCGCCCAGGGCAGCCATGTGTTGTGGATCGCAGGATATCGTCTCAGCGAGGGAGCTAAGGTGGGAGAAAACACCCATCAGATATTGGAAATTCAAATGCACGGAGGATGAAAAATGGAAACTATTCGCGTATTACTGAGTGAAGAAGAAGTAAACAAGAAGATCGGCGAAGTAGCTGCACAGATCAATGCTGATTATGCCGGCAAGTCTGTACACCTGATCTGCGTATTAAAGGGCGGCGTGTTCTTTATGTGTGAACTGGCTAAGCGTATTACTGTGCCGGTATCCATGGACTTTATGTCCGTATCCAGCTACGGTGATGATACCAAGTCCAGCGGCGTTGTTCGCATTGTGAAGGATCTGGATGAGTCTCTGGCAGGCAAGCACGTGATCATCGTAGAGGACATCGTAGACTCCGGTCGTACGCTGGCCTATCTGAAGGAACTGCTGATGGGTAGAGGCGCTGCAGATATCAAGATCTGTACTCTGCTGGATAAGCCTTCTCGCCGTGTGAAAGAAGTCCATGTGGACTACACCTGCTTTGCTATCCCCGATGAGTTTGTGGTAGGCTACGGTCTGGACTATGCCCAGAAGTATAGAAATCTGCCCTACATCGGTGTAGTGGAAGGGGTAGAATAAGGAAGGAGACTAGTTTTTTTGGAGAGAAAATCAAGAGGCACGGGTTTTTTAATGCCCCTGCTGTTTGCCTTTGCCCTGATGATGTTTTTGTCCTGGCTCAGCGGTTCTATGAATCGAACCGAGAGCTATAGTCATCAGGAGTTTGTACAGGCCCTGCAAAATGGACAGATCCAAAGTGTAACGGTGAACCAGGCTCGCACAGTGCCCACCGGTACCCTGTACATTACCATGAAGGACAATACCGTAAAGAGTATGGCCGTATCTGATGTCAATGATATCCAGGATCAGCTGGTGGCGTATCCGGATGTAAAACTGACGGTGAACCCGGTGGATGAAGTGGATCTGGGAGCTTCCGTCGTGATGCCGATCCTGCTGGGTGTACTGCTCATTATGATTGCCATGGTATTTATCATGGGTCGCATGATGGGAGCCGGCGGCGGCAACAACAAGATGATGAACTTTGGCAAGAGCCGGGCTCAGCTTGTAAAAGATGCCAGTCAGGTCAACTTAGGTAAGGTGGCCGGTCTGCGTGAAGAAAAAGAAGAAGTGAAGGAAGTGGTAGACTTCCTGAAAAATCCGGAGCAGTTTACCCGCATGGGAGCTAAGATCCCTAAGGGTATTTTGTTGGTAGGCCCTCCCGGAACCGGTAAGACCTTGCTGGCCAAGGCTATCGCCGGTGAGGCTGGTGTACCTTTTTACAGCATTTCCGGTTCTGATTTTGTAGAGATGTTCGTCGGCGTGGGTGCTGCCCGTGTTCGCGATCTGTTTGAAGAGGCCAAGAAAAATCTGCCCTGTATTGTTTTCATCGATGAGATCGATGCCGTAGCCCGCCGCAGAGGCAGTGGCATGGGCGGCGGTCACGATGAGAGAGAGCAGACTCTGAACCAGCTGTTGGTAGAGATGGATGGTTTTGCTGTCAATGAAGGCATCATCGTCATGGCCGCTACCAACCGTGTGGACATTCTGGATCCGGCTATCCTGCGTCCCGGTCGTTTTGACCGTAAGATCATGGTGGGTCGTCCCGATGTGAAGGGCCGTGAGGAGATCTTAAAGGTCCATGCCAAGGGCAAGCCTTTATCCGATGATGTGGATCTGGAGAAGGTGGCTCGTACCACCGCCGGTTTTACCGGCGCAGATCTGGCCAACCTGCTCAATGAGGCGGCTATCGTGGCCGTACAGGCCGGTAAGCCTTATATCAGCCAGGCAGATATTGAAAAGTCCTTTGTCCGTGTAGGCATTGGTACCGAAAAGCGCAGTCGCCTGGTTTCTGAAGAGGAGAGACGGATCACTGCTTACCACGAAGTAGGCCACGCCATTTTGTTTGAATGTCTGCCAGATGTGGGACCGGTACACACCATCTCCATCATTCCCACCGGCGGCAGTGCAGCCGGCTATACCATGCCGCTGCCCGGCAAGGAGGAGATGTTTAACAGCCGCAAGAAGATGCTGCACCATATTATGGTATCTTTGGGTGGCCGTATCGCGGAGGAACTGGTATTTGATGATATCACCACCGGTGCTTCTCAGGATATCAAGCAGGCCACAGAGGTGGCTCGCTCCATGGTCATGGAGTATGGTATGTCCGAAAAGTTGGGTCTGATCCACTACGGCAGCGACGATGAGTTCGTCCTGGGCAATGAGCTGGGTCACAGCCGCAACTACGGTGAGCATATCGCTACCGAGATCGATATGGAAGTCAAACGGATTGTTGACGAGTGTTATGCAGAGGCCAAGGCAGTCATTCTGGCACATCGTGAGGTGCTGGATCGTGGCGCAGAGCTGCTGCTTCAAAAGGAAAAGGTTGGCAGGGAAGAATTTACAGCATTATTTACAACTGCCAGGGAACAGTAAAGGTAAAGTTGCACAAAAACTTTTTTGTGATTTTGTGAAGTTTGTGCACACTTAAATGTGGATGGGTGCTATACTATGTATCGTAAAACAACCCCCCCAATACATTAGTTTTACAAACCCCATAAAATGAAATACCTTCTCCTAAAATCGGACAGCAACCCCATGCTGTCCTTTTTTCTTATTCAAAACCAACGATGCCCCGACGGCACATAGCACGTCCTGGGCGGTCAAGGAGAACTGGAATGAATTACGAGGCAATCTTTTGTGATGAGACAGAGGACTACCGAATTCCATCGGAACCCACAGCCGGCAGTATGGTAACCCTGCGGCTGCGGACCGGCAAGGATGATGCGAAGAGTGTCCGCCTGATGACGCACCACTGGAATCATGAGATGAAGAAGGTGGCCAGTGAAGGATATTTTGATTATTATGAGACCACCATGGCGGTAGGTGAGGAGCCTATCAGCTATTGGTTTACGATTTCTGATGACTGGGATACGGTGGATTTTAATCGCCGTGGCTGCAGTAGGAGTAAGGCAGACAATGCCCTGTTTCACATCTTCCCTCACCGACACACCCCAGAGTGGGCCAAGGGTGCTGTCATGTATCAGGTCTTTGTGGATCGATTCTACGATGGAGACAAGACTAACAATGTGGTGGATGGGGAATACCGCTATTTAAAGCGCAATGCGTTGGCGGTAGAGGATTGGAACAGCATGCCGGAGAGCATGGATGTTCATCGTTTTTACGGCGGTGATCTGCAGGGTGTGCTGGATAAGCTGGATTATCTGCAGGAACTGGGTGTGGAAGTGTTGTATTTAAACCCTGTGTTTGTGTCTCCTTCCAATCACAAGTATGACACCCAGGATTACGATTACATCGATCCCCACTATGGTGTCATCGTCAAGGATGGCAATTACGCCACCCGCGTGTCTGACAAGGAGAATCTGGAGGCATCCAACCAGTTCTTCATCAAGTTTGTGGAGGAAGTCCATCGCCGCGGTATGCGCGTGATCATGGACGCCGTGATGAATCACTGTGGTTCTTTCCACAAATGGATGAACCATGAAAAAATCTATAAGCCGGAAGATGGATATTCTCTGGGCGCTTATGAGTCGGCAGAAAGTCCCTATCATGACTATTTCCGTTTTGAAAAGGACTGTTGGCCGGACAATGATACCTATGAAGGATGGTGGGGCCACGAGACTCTGCCTAAGCTAAATTATGAAGGCAGCCAGGAACTGTGGAAGGAAGTGCTCCGCGTAGGTCGTAAGTGGGTATCTGCTCCTTACAACGTGGATGGCTGGCGTCTGGATGTGGCTGCAGATCTGGGCCACAGCGCCGAGACCAATCACAAGTTCTGGACCGACTTCCGTGAGGAAGTCCGCAAGGCCAATCCGGAAGCTATCGTGCTGGCGGAGCATTATGACGATCCCTATCCCTGGATCGGCCGTGGCGAATGGGACACCGTCATGAACTATGCTGCCTTTATGGAGCCTCTGACCTGGTATCTGACCGGTCTGGAAAAGCATAGCGACACCTATCGTGGTGACATGCTGTGCAATGCCGAGGCCTTTTGGCATGCCATGCATGAAAATATTCCCAGCCTGGGAAATGGTGTTCATATCGCCATGAACCAACTGTCTAACCATGACCACTCCCGATTCCTGACCCGTACCAACCGTATGGCAGGCCGTTTGGGCCGTATGAGCAGTGCTGACGCCAGCTTAGGCATCCGTTACAGCACCATGTATCAGGCAGTAGTGATGCAGATGACCTGGCCCGGAGCCCCTACTTTGTATTATGGTGATGAGGCCGGTGTTACCGGTTGGACCGATCCGGACAATCGCCGCACCTATCCCTGGGGCAGTGAGGATAAGGGACTGATCGAATTCCACAAAAAAGCCATTGCCGTTCATCGCAGCAGCGAGGCGCTGCGCATCGGCTCTCTGCATAAGTTGTATGGCAAGGATGCTGTTGTGGCCTTTGGCCGCAGCAAGGGCCAGGAGCGCATCGTAACGGTGGTCAATGCCAGTGATACTTCCCGCACGGTGAATTTACCGGTATGGAAGACAGGCTGTGCCATGAATGCCACCTTTGAGAACCTGCTCAAGACCTCACCTGCTGGCTATGATCAGTTGAAAGATGTGCATCAGGCCAATGGTGGTTGGTTGAGTCTGACTTTGGTGGGACAGTCATCCATTGTGTTAAAGGCATGTGATCCCGCAGTAGAAGCAGACACAAAAACAATGGATGCGAC
>JAFYLG010000260.1 GCA_017537225.1 Lachnospiraceae bacterium | reverse complement strand
CATGCCTCAGGTGGAAGGAGTGGTGGTGGCCTGTGAAGGAGGAGACCGCCCTACTGTTCAGGCAGAAATCTCCGCTGCCGTCCAGGCATTATTTGATTTGGAACCACATAAAATTAAAGTATGTAAGATGGCTTCGCCGTAAGAAGAGAAGGAGCGTTACCGTATGAAACGAATTTTGAAAAAGAATCAAGTGGTACTGACATTGCTGGCGGTTATGATTGCGGTGGCGGGATATCTGAATTATACCGCCGACGGCAAGATGCAGAACGCCCAGATAACATCTCAGGATGGTAATGGATTGCATGGACTTTCGGGAGAATTGCTGGAGATCTCTGACGAGGATATATTAGCGGAGAATAAGGCTCTAAGTGCGGCTCTTCAGGAGACTTTTGATGGCAGTGAAGAACGAGATGACCAGGAAGTGGCCAATCAGGCAGAAGGGGATCATTCTGCCTCAGGACAGGAATCGGATGGTGAGAATGTGCAGGATACCGGCAAAGATACTCCGGGAACCGCTGTGCTGACCAGTGGAACCACCGTGCTGGATTATGTGGCAGGGGTGCAGTTGTCCAGAGAACAGACCAGGGCTAAAAGCAAAGAATCACTGATGGAGATCATAGACAATACCAATCTGGATGAAGACCAAAAACAGGCGGCCATTGAGACCATGCTGCATCTGACGGCCATTGCGGAAAAAGAGACTGCCGCAGAGTCTTTGCTGGCTGCCAAAGGATTTGAAAATTCTGTTGTGTACATAAATGACAAATCTGTGGATGTGGTGATCTGCCGTACAGCATTGACAGATGCAGAACGGGCACAGATCGAAGACATCGTCAAGCGAAAAGCAGAGGTGACGGCAGATAAAATCGTGCTCACTCTGTTAGAGATAAAAAACCAGGAGTAAACGTGTTAGAAAACAAGTTTTTTCTGGCAATTCTGGGGGATATGGAAAGTTTCACTTGCAAAAACAGCCATTTTTAGGTAGAATATAACGGAGAGTATCTGTTCATAATATGGGCAGGTGCGCAGTGAATCCGATAGAATACAGGAGGTAATTGCTGTGAGTGAAGCATTAGCAAATAGAAGTGCACATACCGTGTACGAAAAAGATCAGTTAGGCGAAGTTAAGATCGCAGATGAGGTGATCGCCATTATCGCAGGTCTGGCTGCTACCGAGATCAAGGGTGTAGCTTCCATGGCCGGTAATGTGACCAATGAGCTGGTGGCAAAGCTGGGCATGAAGAACCTGGCTAAGGGTGTAAAGGTAGAGGTACTGGATTCTTCCGTATCTGTAGATCTGGCCCTGATCCTGGAGTATGGTCAGAGCATTCCTGTGGTATGCACCAAGGTACAGGAAAAGGTAAAGGCATCTATCGAAAATATGACAGGCTTTTCTGTTCTGGATGTGAACATTAAGATTGCCGGCATCACTGCTGAGCCGGTAAAATAAGTATGCAGAAGAGAGGGTGTCAGCATATGGCACCCTTCGTTGCCGTAGGAGGAAAGAACAATGACGAGACGTGAATCCAGAGAACATATCTTTAAGATGCTGTTTTGCCGTGATTTTTATGAGATGGATGAGTGGAAAGAGCAGGCTCAGATGTATGTGGATGCCCTTCAGCCCGTAGAGGGACAACTGACTGAGGAGGACAAGGCTCCCATGCTGGCCAAGGCTGTGGCTATCTGCGAGAAGTCCGAGGAATTGGATGCCAAGATCGACCAGGCAGCGGAAGGCTGGAAGACCAAGCGTATGGGCAAGGTGGATGTAACCGTACTGCGTCTGGCACTTTATGAGATGGAATATGATGATCAGGTTCCCACCAAGGTAGCCATCAACGAAGCCGTAGAGATCGCCAAGAAGTTTGGCGGAGATGAGTCTCCCAGCTTTGTAAACGGTGTGTTGGCCCGCCTGGTGGACTAACGATCTATGCGTTCAGCAAATGTATATACGGTAGCTCAGGTCAACAATTATATCAAGGGCATGTTTGCTCAGGATTATTTGTTGTCCGGGCTTTGTGTCCGGGGCGAAGTGTCAAATGTAAAATACCACTCCTCCGGTCACATTTATTTTACGCTGAAAGATGAGAGTGGCTCTCTGGCCGCTGTCATGTTCGCCAGCAATCGTCGGACTGGTCTTCGTTTTGTGATAAAAGATGGCCAAAAAGTGTTGGTCACCGGTCAGATCAATGTATATGAGAGAGACGGCCGCTATCAGATGTATGCCAGAGAGATCCACCTGGATGGATTAGGAGAGCTCCATCAGCGATTTGAGGAGTTGAAACAATCACTGGCAGAACGCGGTATGTTTGCTCCCGAGTATAAGCAACCTATCCCTGCTTTTGTACAGACACTGGGAGTGGTGACCGCTCCCACAGGAGCAGCCATTCGAGATATTATTCAGATCAGCCAGCGTAGGAATCCCTACGTGCAGATCCTGTTGTATCCGGCCCAGGTCCAGGGTGAGGGAGCTGCGGAGAGTATCGTAGCCGGTATTCGCTGTCTGGATGCCAGACATCCTGACTGTATTATTGTAGGCCGCGGTGGTGGATCTTTGGAGGATCTGTGGGCCTTTAATGAAGAGATGGTGGCACAGGCCATTTTTGACTGTGAGACACCGGTGATCTCTGCGGTGGGTCACGAGACCGATACCACTATCGCTGATTACGTGTCAGATCTGCGGGCACCTACCCCTTCGGCAGCAGCTGAGCTGGCAGTGTATGATTATTATGCCTTTATGGCAGAGTTGCGCCAGAAGCAGGCACTGTTGGAGCGACGGATGCAGGATCATCTGCAGCGAGCCAGAGACAGTGTCAAGCGTCAGCAGTTAAAACTGGCGTTATATCGTCCGGAGTATCGCATCGCTAATCTGCGTCAGACCCTGGCCGATACGGAAGACCGTCTCCACGGGATCCTGGACCGTCGTCTGGAGCGAGAGCGCCATCGTCTGGGGCTGTTGGCGGCTCAGCTGGATCGGCTCAGTCCATTGAAGCGATTGGGCGGCGGCTATGCTTTTGTGGCCGATGATCAGGATCGGGCTATCGTGACGGTAGATTCCGTGGAATGTGGTGATATCCTGCATGTGACTCTGCGGGATGGCAAAGTAGATGCTCAGGTGGTAAAGACAGAGCAGGCTACACTGCCCAAGTTGCCGTAAGATG
>JAFYLG010000259.1 GCA_017537225.1 Lachnospiraceae bacterium | reverse complement strand
TCAGAATCATTTCTACATAGCCTTTACATATACGAACAACCACCCCCAACTGGTTCACATTGTCAACAACGGAAATGGAACAGGTTCCTTCCAAGTGCTCACGAGCAAAGCTATTGTAGTCATTATGTGTCTTCCCGCTGTCTGCAAAGGAATCCTTCGGGATCTGATTCAGTACAGCGATCAACTGCTGCAGCGTATCTGCAGGCAAAATGCCATTTGTGGTGGTCGAACTGCTGCTGTTTCCCGCAGACGTAATATCCAGGCAGGCATAGACCTCAGCAGTAGACACCGCATTGCTGTGCAGGTTAGCAGTCCAGTCCCAGGGTGCATCCACTGTGGCGAAAGGTTCTCCGGCGGTTTCTTTTCTCAAAACACCGTCTGTCGCCAGTTCCACAAAATCCCGGATTGGTTTTGGATCCGAAACCAGATAGCCTTCTTCACTGCCATATTCCCATACCAGATCAAAATCTTTTGAAAAGACAACAACTTTTTCTCCCAGTTCATAGTTGAGGGTAAGATGAACGTGATGAAAGGAATCTGCCTGCGCTGCCGCCATTTTTTCCCTGGACGCCGACTGTACACTGTGCTCCAGATCCTGGAGCAGATTGATAATTGTTTCCAGTTTATCCGGTGTTGACACACAGGCATGTTTTCTGTTCTGCACATCCACACAGACGATTTTTTTAGTCAAGGATTGAATCTCCGGTTCCAATTCCCGAATCTCCAGCCCCTTCCCCGGATTGAGAGAAAGCTGTCCATATTCCTGTGTAACCCAAGCAGCATTGTTATGGAGAATACAGAGCCGGTCTGCTTTTTTGGTAAGCAGATAGAGGCCACCTTCTGGATTTGGTAATTCATAGAGCTTCTGCTGCGCAGCATCATAAACTTCGACAAACATGCCGTTTGTCGTTTGTACCGTTGCACAAACCTCAGAAACACCATCTTCGGTAAGATCCGTCAGAAATACATTTCTGATCATCACATCCGCAGAAATGAGGGGCACATCGCCCTCTGCGGAAACCATATGGATCGCATTATCCGCTCTGTGATAGGACAGGGATACACCTTCCAAGCCAAAGATATCCACCACATGCTCTTTAGGACTGTGCTCATCCGCATTGCCGGAATAATTATCAAACCACGTATAGACATTGTCGATGGTAAACTCCGCATAGACGGTGGTATATTCCGGGTTGTCTCCTGAGGTCATGGGGATCACCTTACCCAGGCGGTAACTGCCAACCGGGAGATTCCCAACCGTATTCTTCCAATTTACACCGTTGTGATGCAGCATGGCAATGTCATACTGCTGACCCTCCTGACCGGGGAAAGAATACAGTTCGGTCCAGGTGTCATTTTCCTTTTTCTGAATGAAATAGCCATAATCACAGAGCAGCTTACCATCAATAAGATCTTTATTCTGATGGAACAGAATGGTGGCGCCGGTGGGACGGACATTTTCCAGTGAGATGGTGACCGGACTTATTGCTTCTCTTTCCTCATATCCCGAATTGATTTCCTCTTCTTTTTCGGGGTTGGTCATGAAACACACTACAACCACTACAGACAGAATCAGTGCAATCAGAATGACCCAAAACGCAGGCTTCTTATAATTCATGACGCTTTTCACTCTGGCTTTCACGCCTGTTTCCCCAAAAGCCAGAGGACAGGCAGCAATGCTTCTGCGGTGGATGCTGCAATTCAGCAGAGCCGTAGAATAAGCCCGCCGGGCATCCTTGTCCATGTCCCGAATAACCTTTTCATCACAGGCTGCCTCAATATCCCGGCACAGGAGGACATAAGCCACCCAGAGCACCGGATTGAACCAATAAACACTCAGAAGCAGGAATCCTATGGGTTTCCACCAGTGATCTCTTCGGCGAATGTGGGCCTTCTCATGGGCAATCACATAGGCCATATCTGCTTCTGCCATGCCGAAAGGCAGATAGACCACAGGGCGAATCAGTCCCAGCACAAAGGGGGAATCAATAAATTCACTCTGCTTGATGCCTTTTCCAAGAGGAATTGCTGTGGCAACTTTTCTCTTCAGCAGAAGATAACTGATGACCGTATACAGCATCATCAGTACCATACCCAGGATCCAGACCTGGGACAGGATGAAAGACCAGATTTGTGTTGGATTGGCACTGGCAGGCTCAATAGGTGTCATGCTGGCTCCCAGCATGGGATTGACCGTATTATCGATGATTGTGATGCCACTCTGAAGTTCCGGCTTTGCCGTGTAGATAATCTCTTGCGGCAACGGCTCTGCACTGGGAATGAGACTCAATGCACTCTCAATGGAGAAGGGACAAATCAGTCTTACCGCCACAAGACCCCACAGCAGGCAGAGAATCCACTTCGGTGTCTTACGGAACACCAGCCGTACAGCAATGATGGCAAAAACCAGCCAGCTTGCTGTAATGCTCATATTGACGAGTTTTAAGAATAAGGCTTCCATAGTCTCACTCCTTATCGCTCAATGATTCTGCGGATCTCCTCAATCTCAGCATCGCTCAGCTCCTGCCGACGGCCAAAGGCAGCAATAAAAGCAGGCAGAGATCCCTCAAACTTCTTGTCCATCAGCTCTTCCAGCTCGCTCTGCTGTGCTTCCTCCTTGGAGATGATAGAGGTCACTACCGCGTTCTCATTTTTGATTACTCCACGCTCAGACAGACGCTTTATGACGGTATAGGTAGTGGTCTTGGACCATTCCAGTTTTTCCTTACAAAGTTTCGCCAGATCGGTGCTCTTGATGGGTTCATTTTCCCAGAGGATCAGGCAGAAGCGATACTCACTTTCAAATATCTTGGGTGTAGGCATATCCATACCTCCTTGGTCTAATCTATTAGTACACTTATATTCTAATGCATTAGACCATTGTTGTCAATAGAAATTGATTCTTGAGTTTCCCATAGATCCACAAATTATCAAAAAAGCAGCCCAAGAGAGACGATTTCTCGCCTCTCTTGGGCTGTTGAAATATGTTGAGGAAAACGAAGAAGCTTATCTCAAATACTAGATCACTTCAGAAATGCTAACCTTACGGCTCTCATTCAAAGACAGCGTAGCAGCATCAGCGGTAGCAATCGCTGCACGTGCAGCTTTACCGTTCAACAGATCTCTGAATTCTTCCGTTACTTCATCACCATGCATAATGCCATTGAAGAACTTCATTTCATTCTTCATGATACCATGCAACCACATAGGAGGCTTCTTACCGGGATGTCCATAAGCAATAGCACCATCCATTTCCGTGCTGTGATAAATACGGGTACGGTCATCGTCTTCTTCCTTGCTCTCATGAACCAGGTAGTGTTCTTCCTTACCATCCGCAGTCTTCACAGTCATACCGACATTACACATATCGATACGGATAGCACCCTTGGTGCCCTGGATCATAACATAGTGCTCCGGCCAACGGAACGCAGAACCGTATTCCACAATACCATAAGTACCGTTACCAAACTCCAGGCTCAGGAACAGCATATCATCCTCGTCACCAAACTGCTCACCCTTATGGGCAACATTACCACCGGTCATAGTAACCTTGGTTGCGGGACCCATAATGAACTGAATACAATCCAACTCATGAATATGATGATAAAGATGACCACCAGACTTAGAGCGAATCTTCTTCCAGCTGATGGTAGGCTGAGGCTCTTCCCAGCCGTTGCGGGCAGAGTGGGCGTAGAGCACGTCGCCAATGACACCTTCCGCGATGAGCTG
>JAFYLG010000258.1 GCA_017537225.1 Lachnospiraceae bacterium | reverse complement strand
TGTCTGGGCAAAGGCAGATTTAAGAAAGGAGTATAGGCATGGTTAGGCTCCTCCACCAGACGGATGTGATCCTGTGGTGCCATCAGCGCCAGATCCTTTATCTGTCCGGATGCGTTACCAATCAGACCATCCAGGATCGTCTCCAGACAGCGGCTATAGAACGCAATGGTCTCCTGATCAAACAGACTGGTACCATACTCGATATTACATTCATAACGGCCATTTTCGTAGGCGGCCTCCACCGTCATCTCCTGCTTGGAAGTACCGATGCGAACCGGCAGATACGTCAGGGCCGAACCGCCCAGCGACAACTGCTCCACGGCAAAAGGACGCATGGACAGCATCACCTGATAGAGCGGATTCTCTCCCATAGCACGCGGCAGTCCCAGGGCTGTAATGATCTCCTCCAGAGAACAGCCTGTATGGTCCAGCATACCGCTGACTTCTGTCTGTACCTGCTGCAGATACTCTGCCACCGTCAGCGTAAGCTCCGGTGCCAGGATCACAGGAAGGGTATCCAGGAAAGGTCCACAGATAGCTCTCTCCTCCCTGGTACGACGGCCGGATACCGGTGTACCTACGGCGAAGCGGCGCTTGCCGGAAACCTCTGCCAAAAGCACACCAAAAGCAGCCAGGAACAAGGTGTAGGCCGTAATGCCATGCTCCCGGATATAATGATTCACACGATCGCTGACCGCCTGGCTCATCACATGGCGGTAGGTCGTTCCCTTATAATCAAACGGATGAGGACGGCTGTGATCTGCAGGCAGATCCAAGTCCTCAGGAACCTGGGCAAAATGCTCCGTCCAGTAAGCCAGATCGGTCTGGGCAGGGGCATTGCTGTCCTGGGAATGTTTCTTCTTTTCTTCCAGCATCCAGGCATGGTCCAGATAACTGTAGGCAGGCATCTGTACGGCCTGACCCTCATAATATCCACTGAGTCTCTGCAGTACCAGAGGAGTGCTCATACCATCGCCGATGATATGGTGGCTGTCCATTAGCAGGATCTGTCTGCCCTGGCTGTCCACCCAGATACCGGCACGCAAAAGCGGAGCCTGATCCAAAGCAAACGGACGCAGGAATACGGCAGTCACCTCCTCCAGGGTCTCACCCTGCAGGCGCTCCAAAACAAAGTTCACCTTTGGAAGGACTTTAGCACACACGGTGGCTCCGGACAATACAAAACAGGTTCGGAAAATAGGATCCTCCTGGATCAGACGACCAAAAGCCTGCTCCAGTCTGGTCACATCCAACGCTTCTGCCAGGGCAAAGGCACCGGGCATATGATAGGACAGTCCCTCCGGATCCATCATGGTCTGGACATACATGCCCTGCTGAATGGGAGTCAGAGGGTACTCCTCCCTCTGAGGGAAGGACATCTTAGGCTGAGCAGTTCCTGCGGCAGCCATAGTTGTAGCCATATTTGCAGCCATGTTTATGGCCATATTGGCAGTCATGGACTGTACGCTCTGAGCGCTGACAGGCTCGCCGGTAATATAAGAAGCCATGCGGGCAGCGCTGCGGCATACATGCAGATCGGAGATCCGCAGTCTCTTGCCCAGTCGCTCTTCCAGCAGACTCAACGTCTCCATGGCATTTAAGGAATCACCGCCCTGAAGGAAATAGTCGTCTCTCTCGGTCAAATCAGGACGACCCAGCACCTGACGGAACGTCTCCAGTACACAGTGTAATACTGACTGAGTCTGAGCAGAAAGCTGGATCGGCTGAGTCATCGAAGAAATGTCCATCTCCTGCGGGCATGACTCGATCATTGCCTCTGCATCGCTGGCACCCAAACCAACCTGCCCCAGAACATCAGGAACAGGCAGACGGTTCTCATCTACCTTGCCATTGCCGGTGAGAGGGATCTCAGCCACACGAAGAACACAGGTGGGCAGCATATAATAAGGCAGATATGCCGCCATATGGTGGATCAGATCCACCTCCAGCACATTGTGAGGGCCGGAATAGTAGGCTACCAGCATCTCCTGGTCACCCTGTTTATAAACACGGGCTGCTGCCGCTGTCACCTCCGGATGGAGGGCCAGACAGTCAGCTACCTCAGTCAATTCAATACGCAGACCACGCAGCTTGACCTGGCTGTCCACACGGCCTACCAGACAGATCTCTCCGTCCTCAGTCCAATATGCCAGATCACCGGTGCGATACATACGTCCACCAACGCAGAACGGATCTTCCATAAAATGTTCTGCAGTCAATTCTCCCATGCCACGATAACCGCGACCCACACAGCTGCCGCCGATGTACAACTCACCGGTGACTCCGGCAGGCAGAGGATTCTTCCAGGAATCCAATACATAGAGGCGACAATTGTTCATGGGCTTGCCGGCGGTGATACAGGATTCGCTGATCATCTCCTTTAAGCTGACTGCCACCGTGGTCTCAGAAGGACCATACTGATTGTAGATACGGGCGCGGCTGACACTGCGCAGCTTGCCCAAAAGCTCGCCGGGGAAGGCCTCTCCGCCGCACAGGATACACTCCATGGAATCCATGACACGGCTAAACTCTCCATTTTTCAGGAACGCCAGCAGGCGGGAAGGGGTCAGCAACATACTGCCTACGCCATAACGGCGCACCAGCGCTGCCAGAGCGGAAGGGGACTCCTGCTCCTCATCGGTGGGCAACACGATGGTCCGGCCATTGAGCAGAGCCACCGCACTTTCTAATAAAAAGGCATCAAAACCAATGCTGCACACAGACAGCACTGCTCCTTTGCCGTAGATTCCATTCATACTCTGCACCAGGTTCAGCAGATTACCCTGGGTGATCTCCACACCCTTAGGCTGACCGGTGCTGCCGGAGGTATATACCACGTATGCCAGATCTGCCAAAGAAGACTGACCCATCTGACCGGAGCCATCCCGCAGATGACACATCTCGATCATCTCCAGACCCTCAGGCAGGTCACTGTTTTGTAATCCCACATCCTTCAGGATGGAAGCTTTGGTCAGAAGCAATCTGGCGCCGCTTCGCTCCAGGATGGTCTGCAGACGCTTTACAGGCAGATCCGTAGGCAGGATCATCCAGGCACAGCCGGACTGCAGCACACCTACCATAGCGGCAAACAGCTGAGGAGAACGGGGTAGCAGGATCGCTGTCAATACCTTCTCCTCTCCCACATGTCCGCGGATGGCTTCGCAGACAGCATTGGCCTTGCGGTCCAACTGCTCATAGGTCATCTTGCCATCGGCATCAATGATGGCGGCTCGAGTGGGATATTTTTTCACATTGTCACACCAGGCATGACGCAACGACTTGTAACGCAGGGGAGTCTCCGTACCATTGAAACGATACAGCACCTCCTCCTTTTCCTCGGAAGTCAGCACCGACAGTGCATGGATAGGCTTGGTAGGATCCGCCAAAGCCTCCTCCAGAATTCCGATCAGACTCTCGTGAAGACGACAGATCTCCTGTTCTCTGAACAGCTGAGTCAGATAGTCATAGTTTACCAGATAGTGGCGCACATCCTCCCAGTTGCTCAGATGAATGCACAGCTGCTCCGACTGGAAACCACTGTAATGCCACTTACCCTCAAAGCTGACAGGAGTATCGTGATTGTCCAGCATCTTGCTGTCCTGATAGGACAGGGCAATATGAAACAGCGGGCCGGTCTCTGCCTGCTCCTCCATAGCCAGACGGGAAATATCGGTATAAGGGAAGCGCTGGTGACGCAGCATCTCCAGCCAACGTTCCATCATGTGGACAGTAAACTCCTCAAAGTTCCAGCACTCATCGATCTCGCCCACAAACGGCAGGGTGCTGACAAACATGCCTCCACTCTGCTTAAAGGTCATATTGGTACGGTTAAAGACGGGAACACCGATGGTAAAACGGTCCTCCCCTCCGGTTCTCTTTAAATAGATGGCCAAAGCCATATAATAGACTGCAAAAGGAGCCACTCTGTGATCCACACAGAAGGAATAGATAGCATGATTCAGGCGCTCAGACAGACGATAGCTGAGGCGCTTGCCCACAGGACTGACCATGGCACCTTTGACCTGCTTCAGCGCGGAGGCCTGACCTCTCTCTTGCAGCATACGCTGCCAATATTTTTTATCCTTATCATAGGCGCGGGACTGAAGATACTTTTGCTGTTCTTCCACATGAAGCTGGTAGGATGGAGCCACCTCCATCTCAACGTCTCCGCTCTCCAGCAGATCCAGATAAGCCTGGCAGATCTTGTTGCACAGCTTCATCTGAGCCCAGCCGTCCGAAATGATATGGTGCAGCTTGACCAACATACCACCGGTATCTTCGCCGGTTCTAAACAACAGGAAACGATATAGGGGCGCGTCCACCAAAGTCATGACCTCTGCTGTAACGGCAGTTTCCCAGCTGTCTACACCCTTTCCATCTGTGTGAGTAAAGTCATAAATAGGAAATACTTCCGCCTCAAAGGGCATGATATATTGTACGGGTTCTCCGTCCCGAATGGTCAGTCTGGTTCGAAGAGACGAGTCACTCTCCAGTACCATATGAATCGCTTTCGTCAACCACAAAAAGTCCACATGCCCTCGCATCCGAACTGTCGTGCTGATATTATTCATGGGTGTGCCTGGAAATGCCCGTTCCAAATTCCAGATGTTCTGTTGATTCAAGGAAATCGGAAAGGCATCTGAGGAATGTCTGTTAACCATAGTGGCCACGCTCTTCTTCTTTTTCCTTGGTGTAAGGTATAAATACCCTTATACTAGTTATACATGGTTATAACAATAAAAGCAAGGTTTTCTGACTGTTTTTTTGTGAAAATCAGTCCAAAAAGACCAATAATGTTCCACATTTTTTTACATTCCTTTTCTTGTGTTTTTTTCTCACCCATGATAATATATTATATGCAGGAGTATCCTTGTTTCTTCTGACATTTTATTCAAAAACAGGAGCGATCCACTATGATCCGTATCGTAAAAGTAACCACTGCTAAAAAACGTTTTCTGCCTCTGCTGCTCTTGGGCGATGAGCAGGAATCCATGATCGACCGCTACCTGGAAGACGGTGAGATGTTTGTCCTGTTGGAAGAAGGCAAACTGCGCACCATCGCTGTCGTTACCAAAGAGCCTAAGCGTGTCTTTGAGCTGAAAAACATTGCTACAGAGACTGCTTATCAGCGTCAGGGCTATGGCCGCAAGATGATCGACCACCTGCTGGCTTACTATCACGGCAAGGGACGCCTGCTGCAGGCCGGTACCGGCGCTGGATCCACCACCGTAGAATTTTACGAAAAGTGTGGTTTTACTGCTGGTAAGACAGTGAAGGATTTCTTTACCGAGAATTACGATCACCCCATCATGGAGGATGGCAAGCAGATCACGGATATGGTATATTATCAGAGGGAGCTGTAATCACAGCCCCCTCTTTTTTACTCTTTTTATTACTTTTCTTTTTTTGAATTATCTTTGACTTTTCTCTTATTTTCGTTATTTTTCATTTATTTTCACTTTGCAAGTATCCAGCCAACCATAAATCGACCCATTCAACTGGTCGCGGTATCCCTGGGCATCCACTGCCTTGGCAGGCACTTCCACAAACTGTGCCCCCGGGATTTGATCCGCATACCATTGACCATAGGCAAAGGGATGGATCGGGTCATCATGACAGGAGATCACCAGGACCGGAAGATCGATCTGAGCCAGCTGATCTCGATGTGCGATAGGCTGTGAAGGCGGCATGATCAAAAACTTTTTGTTCATGCGGTGGCAGCTCTCGCTCTCAAAATAACCGTTGCCATTGTCCGGAAGTCCCCAGTCGGCACACACCCTCTGCACAAGAGGATCCTGCTGATACTTTCTCAGGCCATCTTCTTGGTTGATATACTCATAGGCCTTGGCAAACCACCGGATAAAGTCTGGCTCCATGGGACCATCCATCCAGGCCGGGCGGATCAACACGGCCCCCAGCAGACGCTTCGGATAACGGGTGGCCAGATTCACCGACACACCGGCACCCATGGAGATACCGCCTACCAGAAAACGCTCCAGTCCCAGATGGTCTGCCAGCGCCACCACATCATCAGCCATAGTATCAAAATTCATGTGATCCCAATCATAGCCGCTGGTACCATGTCCATGCTGATCCATACTGATCAGCTGTACACCGTCCCTGATCTCCATGGTGTTAAAGGCATGGGTATGATCATTACCCAGTCCATGAAGGAAGATGAAGGGAAGGCCCTCACCCTTTACTTCATAATGAAATGTAATACTGTTATGAATAAACTGTCCCATAATCTCCTCCTTATTGACACAACTTCGCAATGGCGTAGGCAAAGATCACTGCACTGTTTTTCATCTGCTCCACTGACATAAACTCGTCTGCGCCATGCATGCGATTGTCTACATCCAGTTCGCCGCAGCCAAAAGCCACACCATTTTCAATGTGATGCACATAAGTGCCTCCTCCAATAGCTAGGGGACGACCTCTCTTGCCAGTCACAGCCTCATAACAATCCAGGAGAGTCTGTACAAACTCAGACTCTTCCGGTACATAGTGAGGAGGATTCATCTTCCCTGCACTGACCGTAAAGCCTGCCTCTTCCATCTTGGCCCGCACCACATCTGCCGTATTGGCATCATTGGCACAGATCGGAGCGCGGCAGTCAAAGATACCGGCAAACTCTTTTCCATCATAGGAGAACAGATTCAGGCTCAGGGTCAGCTCTCCGGAGATATCGTCTCGATGATTTACGCCCAAAGACTTGCCATTCCAGTCTCCATGAGGATAGAGACGGCTGGCCTGTGTCAGGATCTCTCTCACCTTATCACTGCCAAAAGGCACCTCTGCCAGGAAGGTCAGCAGAGCCGTCAAGGCATTGTTGCCCATATGAGGAGAAGCGGCATGAGCTGCAGCACCGATGGCCAGAACGGCGATCTCGTCTGTATTACTATCTTCCACAGGAGTGAATTCAAAGGTTACACCAGTCCGGGCCGTGATTTCTTCGGCGATCTTCTTCAAATCCTCTACATCGATCCCCTTCACACGGGCACGGGCCTTGCCGGGGACTACGTTGATCTTAGTACCGGCCTGGATCTCCAGCAGGGCAGGGGTAGACATCTGATCGTCGGCCTCCGCACTGAATCGCAGGTGCAAACTGCCCTTTTCAATATTGATCAAAGGAAACTCCGCATCGGGAGAAAAAGTCATGGGAGCCTGGGCTTCCTTACTATAATAGTATCGAATATCACTGCTGCCACACTCTTCGTCGCCACCCAGGATCAGTCGGC
>JAFYLG010000257.1 GCA_017537225.1 Lachnospiraceae bacterium | reverse complement strand
TTTCCAATTTTTCCAACTTTATGTTATAAACATGCTGTTGATAACATTTTTTAGTTTTATTTTTATTAACAGTCATTGTTAATAAATTTAAGGTTATTCCATAGCTTTATACATATTAAAAACTTACTGTTTATATGTGTTTTCTAATGTTTTCCACAAATCGCGATCACTGACAACCACAGTCACAGCCTTTTTCCATAGGAGCCGCCTGACAAAATACCTTGTCATCAAACTCCGGATTGAAGGCATAGAAATTGCGGCTATCCAGCTGCTCCTGCGCGATACGCAGTGCCTCTCCAAAACGCTGATAGTGAACGATCTCACGCTGGCGCAGGAAACGGATGGGATCAGCCACCTCAGGATCCTTCACCAGACGCAAGATATTATCATAGGTGGTGCGGGCCTTCTGCTCTGCTGCCAGGTCCTCATGAAGGTCGGTAATGGCATCGCCCTTGCTCTGGAATACCGTTGCCGTAAAAGGAGTACCACCTGCAGCCTGTGGCCACAATGCAGTGGTATGATCCACATAGTACTTGTCAAAGCCGGAAGCCATGATTTCCTCCGGAGTCAGGTTCTTGGTCAACTGATACACGATGGCACAGATCATCTCCATGTGGGCCATTTCCTCCGTGCCAATGTCCGTCAAAAGACCCTTAGCCTCTTTAAACGGCATGGAATAACGCTGGGCCAAATATCTCTGAGAAGCCGCCAGTTCCCCATCGGGACCGCCAAACTGACTAATGATCACCTGTGCCAACTTAGGATTAGGCGTAGAGATCTTTACCGGGTATTGCAGTCTTTTTTCATACTTCCACATCAGGCACAACCTCCTTCCCAGGGCCAGGGACCTTCGATCCAGGCGTAGGTATCACCACATGTCACATCCGACATGCACAGGGGACCCACATTATCCACATAGGCTTCCGCTGCTTCCTCATACTTTTCCTTTGCCATTCGATAATAGGTCATGGCTTCCTCATCGCAGGGATGGGTATCCAAATATAGTACCGCCTCATACAACATGAAACCGGCCATGTTGACCTCGTGCAAATATCCTCGTTTCATCGCATGCACCTCCCTGACGCACAGAATGGTTTATCCAGTTCCGGGAAGATGGTTCCGCTCATCAATCCACGATGAGCATCATAGGTGCACTTCCAGCTCTGCCAGGGAATGTAGCCCATGCCCACAGGGTAATATTCCGACTCTTCCAGACATCCGTTTTGACGCTGATACGTGCATGCCCGATTGCAGCTGCAAGCATCACGCTCCATCTGTCTGGCGCACTGATCACATCCTGCCTGGCGCTGATCACCATTCATCTGGCGATTATAATTCATCTGACGTCCATTGCTGTAACCCACATTACGAGAACGTCTCTGCTGATGATACTCCAAAATGATTCTCCTCTCTTCGATTGCATTTCTTACATTATCATTGTATGGATTCCACGAAAAAAGGTGACCGTCTCCGACGATCACCTTTCCTATCATTGTATTCTGTTGTAATTGCTTTATGCAAAAATGCTTTTGCTATGCCAGATAATAGTCCAGCTTCTCCGTTACCACAAACCCGCAGCTATCATACAATCCACAGGCAGCCACATTGCGAGTCCCTACCTGCAAAAGCATAGTGTGGACCTCTCCTGCCTGAGGTGGCAGCTTCACTTCTGACTCAGGATCTGCCTGCCAATCCAGCAGGCTCTGGGCCAACTGCTTTAGGAAATATCTGCCGTAACCATGACGGCGCAGGCTCTCCTCTACTTCAAAGCCATACAGATATGCCGTACCGGGGAAGAATGCCAGCTTACACCAGGCTACGCCTTCCTCTCCCTGATAGAGCACATACTCATCCTCTTCCTGCTCCAGAGAAAACAGTTCTTCCTGCTCTGCCTCATCATCTACTTCATATCCTACCAACTCCGCAGATGGTGCCGGCACATCCATCTGAGCCAACTCTTCCAGAGACGTCGCCATCATCATCTCGCTATAGGTCAGATCCATACCCTTGTGAGACAGCATAGCCTGAGTATCCTGGCTTTTTCCATCACTGACAATATAGAACGTCAGATTCTGATCTTTCAATTCTTCTTTGGCACAGGCCAGCAGCTCTGCAAAATGACCTTTTTTACGGTAGCCAGGCAGGGTAAATCCTGTCACCTCGGCATAAGTCCCATCAGGAATAAATACACTTAAAAAGCTGATAGGGAAGGTGTTTTCATAATAAATATAAAAACAGGGCAGAGTGGGATCGACATTTTCACTGCTATCCAACATGGGAAACTGGGTCACCGATTCCCATGACTGGCAGGCCTGTCCCAGCATCTGGATCTCCCGCTTCTGGGTGTCGGTCAGACTGGCAGTAATACAGATGGAAGGACCTTCTTTTTTGCCGCCACGCTGAATTTCACTAATAATTTGCATAGTTCATTCTCACATTTCCTCAAGGATCCTGACCGCAACTTTCAAAAACACTGTCATTATCCTTGACTCTTTTTTATCTTCCAAAATAGGCATCGATACCGTCGGCCATGCCCTTTACCAGCTTAGCCTGATAACTGGCAGTAGCCATCTGCTCATCTTCTGCCGCATTGCTCATGTAGCCCATCTCTACGATGGTCACAGGAACGGTACACCAGTTGATACCACTCATGGTGTCAGTCTCCCATACGCCATTGTTCTTGGCACCGGAGGCAGCGCACAAATGATTTACCACCTGATCGGACAGACGGCGGCTGTCGCTGTAGATCTGACTGCAATAAGGGTTCTTAGCCGTAGGGCTGACAGTCATAGCACCATATTTGTCCGCATTGGAAGAACCGTTGGCATGCACACGAATAAAAGCATCTGCGCCAGCTCTATTGGCGATCTGAGCTCGCTCCGCATTACTGATATTGACATCGTTAGTCTCACGAATCATCAGCACGGCATAACCTCTGGACAGCAGTTCATCACGCAACTGTAAAGCTACATTCAGCACCAGCTGATACTCCGCCAGTCTGGTAGATACGCCACTGGTACCGTAGGAAACTTTTTTCTTGGTCTCAGAAGCACCGGGACCGATGGGTTCCTGCTCATTGTTGCCCTTGCCCTGGTGACCGGGATCGATGCAAACCAAAGGACCATCGCCATCATAATAGATCCCTGTACCTGCCTGTCCGGATAGATTGCCGGAGTACATAGGCTTTTCATCAGTCAAATAGTCGGCAGCCACATAGCAGGTCTTACCCTTATAAGACACACGCATCCACTCTTCGCTGGTACCGGTCACAGTAACCTTCTGATTGGTGTACAGACGACCGGCAATATCACAGTCGGTATTGGGCTCAGTACGGATACGTACGGTGGTAGTAGCATACCAGGTCTCTTCCACATCGGTAAACTCGATGGGAGGCTGAGTCTCCTGGGTAGGTTCCTCCGTAGTCTCTTCCTCAGTCGTTTCTACAGTTTCATCCGCAGTCTCATCCTCAATCTCTTCTGTAGTTTCTTCCTCCTGAGTAGTCTCTTCGGGCAGTGCCTCAGTGGTCTGCTCCTGGTTGCCATGGAAATCATTGAAATCCACACCGCCACCTGCCGGGCTATCACCACCACAGGCAGACAGTGTCAGTACCATGCACAGCATACACAGCAAAACATATGTTATTACATTTCTTTTTTTCATTACATTCCTCACTTACATGGGGTCATTGATCAGTTATGTTTCACCTCCCCATTATATGCCAAGGGCGCTCCTATGTCAACTGATCCCATATTCCTCGCAAGTTTTGGCATAAACCACATGACAAACAGCCATACCGTGGGTATACTGATACTACAGGGGATCAAATATCATAGAAACTTATGTCAGTATGAGTTTCTATGGATTTGAGTCCTGTACAAACATATGGAGGTATTCCCATGTCAGACAAACGCATCCGCGATTACCATATTACCATCGGCGAACTGCCCTGCGGCCCCCGCAATGCCATCACCGATGTGCCCGGCGTCACTGTAGGTCATTGTACCATCGATACCCCGGAGCATCAGACCGGTGTCAGTGTTGTCATCCCCGCTCCTCACAATCTCTTTGCCCACAAACTACCTGCTGCTTCCTATGTGCTCAATGGCTTTGGAAAAACTCTGGGGCTGGTGCAGGTGGACGAGCTGGGCAGCCTGGAGACTCCTATCGCTTTGACCAACACCTTAAATGTAGGTCTGGTCCATGATGCTCTGGTAGACTACACGGTGTCCCGCTGTGCCAAAGAAGGGATTCCTGTGCGCTCCTTAAACCCTGTGGTCTGCGAGTGCAATGACTCCGGGTTAAATCATATCACCGAGAGAGTCGTTACCAAAGAACATGTTTACGAAGCCATCCACAATGCCTCCGCAGATTTCGAACAAGGTGCCGTAGGTGGTGGCCGCGGCATGATCTGCTACGGTCTCAAAGGCGGCATCGGTTCCTCTTCCCGTGTGATCAAACTGGATGATAAAGAATATACTCTGGGTGTACTGGTGCAGTCCAACCACGGCCGTACTGCCGACTGGATGGCAGGCCCTCACGCCATGGGCAAGAGGATCATGGAACAGGGCGGCCCCGCTCAGGCAGCGCAGAATCTTCCTAAAATCCAGCCTGCTGATTTGGACAAAGGCTCCATCATCATGATCGTAGCCACCGATCTTCCTGTCAGCGATCGTCAGCTGCGGCGCATCTTAAAACGAGCCTCTGTCGGACTGATCCGTACCGGCTCCCACTTAGGCCATGGCAGCGGTGACATCATGGTAGGCTTCTCCACCGCCTACACCCTGCCCTCCGATGAAGATGCCGAAGTGATCCAGGTGCCTCTCCTCAATGAAAATAGTATCGAAAAAGCCTTCCGTGCCGTGGCAGAAAGCTGCGAAGAAGCCATCTTAAATTCTATGGTGGCTGCGGATACAGTGACTGGATATCAGGGCAATACACGGTATGGGGCTGGGATCTTTCTGGAAAATTTGTAATTTACAAACACATCATCATAAAAACAACAGGGCCCGATGAACTCGGACCCTGTTATTTTATTATACCTCTATTGTATTCTATATCCAATTACGGTACGATCCATATCTCCTCTTTCACCGTCTCCTGTTCAGTTTGAATCTGTGTAAAAATAGGTCCAAACAGATATAACATACAAACACATAAGAGAATAACACATAAAACATTGAGCCGTCTTACGTAATTTTTCATACTATCTGTCTCCAATTTCTCTAGCAGTCCTAGTTCAAACCATCAAACTCATCCAATGCTGGCACCAAGCCTTCGTTGGTAAGTTTCTTTCCATAATTCTCCATATAGAACCATCCAGCCACACCATAATCGTCCTCGATCCGAATCCAATGTTCATTGTCCGTGTGAGTAAAATAGATTTTATTATCTGGACCATGATCTTCAACACGAAGTACCAGGGTCTGAGTCTGCAGATCCGGTTCCACATACACTGTCAGATCCTGAACAAGATGAGGATAGTTGACTTTGCCATCCTCTGAAGGCATATCCTCTTCATAATACCTGGGATCACTCACCTCATAGATTCCATCTGCCGGAGGCAACAATCTCAGTTCATTGCTTGTTTCATCCAATTCCCAAACTACATTGGCATACCAATCACTCTGCAGCAGATCTATGGGCACGGATAATCCAATATGTCCTTCCCCATCAAAGCCCCAGATCCCATTGGCCAGGTTTTCCTGCTCCAGTTCTCTGGACTTAACGCCAAAAGCGTATTGATCTGCCGTGGCAAACGGAATATTATCCACCGTGCCAATGTAATTCATATGCTCTCCATTATAGGCCAAAAAGGATGTCTTTCGTCCCCCTTTATGGTAACCGAGACCAAACTCCACCTGTCCATCGCCAACGCGGATATTGCACAGATAGTAGGTCTCCTGCCGTCTGCCTTCATCGCCTGAATACTTCACATAGATAGCGGTAGGAGTAGCAAAATCCGGTTTATTCCCTGTACCAAACCCTGCATCCATATAGTATTTTCTTCCATCGATTACAAAGTGAGGACTATAGGCCTCAGAACTCACACCCAGATAACAGAATCGCTCCGGAATACCATCTTCATTCAAATCCGCCTGATACAGCACATCGGTCATCAGTTGAATCCCGTCTTTTCCGATTTCTACAGGGATGGCTTCCGTTTCAAAGATGTGCTTGATCCAATCTTCCTCCTCTTGGTATGTCATTTCCCTGCGTGCAGTACTGATCAGAGACTCTTTCGTAACGACAGGACCTACCACAAAATTGTCCCAAGAATACAATTTACCATCGATTCGCAGGATGCCCGGCACTTCCATGTACAGCCATCCTGTGATGCCATTCCAGGTTTCCACCTGGATCCAATGGCTATCGTCCGTCTGAAGCAGGTGGAGCGTCTGCTGGGTCTCCTGTGCACTACCACCCTCGACCTCCGTCTGCAGCAAAAGCATTTCCGATGTCATATCTGGCTGTGTATACAGCAGCAAATCGTTACGAAGATAGGGCGTACTACCATCCACCGTCAGCAGCTCATGCCACTTTTCTTTTCCACCAAGTTCATCGTTTGTGGGCTTCTGTTGCTCTGTTTCGATGTGATCTGTCACATCATCCGCAGATTCTTTGGGCGGTTTCTCTCCTTCCACAAATTTGTTTCCCTCCTGCACAGTGGGAACAGTAGTAGTAAATGCCGCGCATCCCATTCCCACCAATGCCACGCAGGCTACTGCCACCGTCAAAATCCGTCCAGGACGCTTGTCCCACAATAGCTTCATACGCTGGGCGATTTCTCTGCCATTGCCGCTCATGGAGGTAGTCATATAACCAAATCGTTCTCGCTGTACTTCTGCCTCCAGGATGGATAACAACGATCCTGCATAAGCCAGACGCTGCTTTTCCCCCAGACATACGCGTACACTGTCGTCACAGGCCAGTTCACAGTCGCTGCGCGATAAAGATGCCGCCGCCCACACCAGCGGATGGTGCCAGTACAGTGCCAGACAAATCACTCTGGTCAAAGCCCAAATGTGATCCCCATGACGATAATGACACCACTCATGAAGCAGTGCGTACTCCAATGTCTGCTCCTCTTCCGTCAATACTTTGGGCAAATAAATAGCCGGATGAAGCACTCCGTACAAGAACGGCGAGGTAGAACCTTCCCATAAATATACAGGAATGGGCGTATCTACCAAATCTGTCAGCTGATCCGCTGACTTCCAAAATACTCGTTCTCGTTTTAACCGTCTCAGGAACCGCACCTGACTTGCTGCCATGACGATCCCCAACAAAATCGTACCACTGATCCAAGCCCAAAACCAAACTGGGATACTATCAAAAAGATCAACCTGCTGAGAAGCCTCCTGCACATACTGATTTTCCTGCTGTACCTGCTGCTGTACCTGATCCTGCATCAACTGACCGTTCTGGAGACTCTGCTCTGGTCTCTGGCTCCCCTGCTGCTGTCCGAAGAAATTCTGCCCCATCTGTGCTGTCGCATTCTGCTGGTTCTGCACTTCAATATTTTGTTCCTGTCCCCACACATTCTCATTCAAAATCTCTTTCGAGATCTCCTGGGATATCTTCTGTGACACCTGCCAATTCTGAATACTGTATCGACTCTCAGGCAAAGTTAATGACGCTGGCCACAGCAGACGCAATACCACCACTCCCCACAGTGCATAGATCATACCGGAGCGGATCCTTCCGCGTCCCAACATACGAATCACACAGATTGCCACAATGATAAATGCTATCGCGATCCATTTCTCAACCAACAATTCTATCATGGCTTACACCTCCGTCTGTCTTTTTTGACTTTTGGTACCTCGTTTTCTATCGCTGCACTTTAATGTCTCAACTATCTCTCCGTCTCACTATCTTCCTGTTCCCACTGATCCAGCATTGCTCGCAGCTCCCGAATATCCTTCTTCTTCAACTTGCGATTGCCAGCCATAGCATTGAGCATCAAAGCCACACTTCCCTGGTACACTTTGTCCAAAAAGCCCTCCGTCTCGTGAACGGCCACCAAGTCGCGATCTATCACTGGGTAGTAGCGTTTCGCACGGCCCTCTTCCCGATAGACCACCGCCCCCTTCTTCTCCAGACGATTCAACATGGTGATAATGGTACTCTTCGTCCAGTCCTGCTCCTCACCGATCTCCTTGGTCAGTTCCATAATGGTGGCATCCTTTTCCCACAAACAATTCATTAACTTCCATTCTCCATCCGATAAATGCAACATATCTGTTCCTCCTCCAAGTCTATTTCTATAGATATATTAGGTCTACGTTTGTCTACCTATAAGATAGCACATCGGTCGACATTTGTCTACTACGTTTTTGTTACAATTTATTACGATTTTATTACTGATACTATGGATGCCTTTGACTCACCACAGCTACCAACAATTGGCTAATATAGAAATTCTCATTTTCCGAAGCATACAGAAAGGCTATCCCATCGTTTTTGACAGGATAGCCTTATAAGAATTCATTATTCAATTTTTATGTACTGTTAGACAAATTGGGAATTCACAGTAAGTCACCTTTTATTTCAGTTCCAGAACAAAATCTTTTTGAGCAGGTCCTTCTGCAAAGGGGTTATACACCGACACGATCTCTCCGGCTGTGTTGATGAAGCGGCAGATTTGGGTTTGGCTTGTCAGATCAACGGACACGGCCATTCCCACGTGTTCCTTTCGATTCAAAGCACCAATATCATCGACCTGATTTGTACCACGTCTGCCAGCGATAAAGCCGTTGAAGGTATAGTCCGTCAAATATCCACCGTAGGTTTTTCCAGCTTCGCCCTTAAACTGGCTGTTGTAAACCAATTTGCCCTTGTCGTTGTACATGGTTTCCTGTCCATCCAGGAAAGGATACAGATCGTGCTGATGACCACAAACGGCAATGTCTGGTTGGATCTGGTTAAGCAACTCTGTCCATTCCGCTTTTACCGCCTCATGATCCTTTCGGCTGTTTACAAACTGAATAGGAATGTGACAGGCTACCAGGGTGTAGTTATAGTCTTCATAAGGCTTCGTTTCTGCTAGTTCTCGCAGGAATTGGGTCTGCTCATTGTGGTATTGTGTAAAACGATCGGTTCCATAGTATTCCCACCAACCGTCATCGTGGTCTTCTCCCAGATCCAGGGTGATACCAAATACGTCGGACAAGGTGAACCAGTAATAGAAACTCTCATTCTTACTACCTACATACTTGTACAATTCTTCTGCGTAGGCACCCTTGATTTCGTGATTGCCGCGGGCGTAGACCACGGGGATCTGTCCCCCAGTCACATCGTGGGCCAAAAGATTGCTATACTGGGCATCCTCTTCGTATTCCACCATGCCTACAGAGTCACCCAGAATCACCAGAAAATCCAGACCTTCCACAGAACGGGCTGCCTCCACAGCACCGGTGCGGGCATGATGTACGTCAGTCATGGTGTAGTAAACCAGACCATCCGCTGAATTTACGGGATAAAAATTGTATTCACTGCTGATTTCCTTGCCTTTAAAACCGCCAAAGGGACCACGGTAGATCATTTTTTCTGCATGGATGGAGTATGCCTTTGCTGCGTCCAGCTTCTCCTGAGGCACTGTGATCTTGTGAACGGTGTCCTTGGATTTCATGCTGCCTGCAAACAGATCGTAGTAGGATTCTCCGTCGATCTCCACCCAGGCAGTCGCCGGGTGATTTGTGCTGAATACGATCTGATAGGTATCCTCCACAGCATAGACCACCGGCTCGTAAGTAAATCGGCTCCCCAGTGTTACGCCGTAACCTTCAAATACGGCAATTCCAATCACCAAAGCGATCAGAGCGGATTTCAATGTGACGCCAGCCTTACCATTTTTGATGGGCGGATAAAACAACAGCGCTGCAAAAGCCACGATGCACAGGCCAATGGAGAATGACAGGAAAAACTTAGGCAAAATAAAATACAGATAATCAATGGCGCCCATGACAACCACCACCAGGGAGGCCACCGTAAAAATCCCCAGCAATACGGTCAGCAAAATCATTGCGTACTTTTTACGTTTTTTCCAAACCAGCATAGCAACAGCAACGGCCAACAGGACCCATAGGAAAATACTGATATAGAGCGGTAAATTCAACAAAAATTCCGTAGGTTCTTCTTTGCCCATGGCTTCATAGAGCACCTTGGAGATACCGCTCCAAATCACACGCATGGCAAACCAAAACAATGCCACCGCCATGGCCCAAAGGATGCAAAGAATATTCCACAGTTCATTTTTTATATTTTTAAGCATCGTGTTACCTCCTGGTTCCTTTTGAATTTTTCAGTGTTTTTCCCAAGAGCCTCCTGTGTACAGAGGAATCTTGACTCGGTACAATGCGAAAAATACCGCGACCGTGAACAAGTTTGCTTGCAAACCTGTCATCATGGCTCTATGAGACATATTAGAATTTGTTAAATCAAGCCAAAGTGTCTGGCAATTATCTCACAGACTTCTTCCCTTGTATCTTTCTCCACATTTTGTCGAACCACTGTAAAAAATCCGCTGTTGGCATATTCATCATAGTGCTCTTGGCTATTGATACGTGACAGCCCTTGTCTGTAATTTTCCATCACTGCATCGGAGTTTTCACAACTCTCTATGACATGGAGAAGAAATTGTTTTTCGGGATCACTGCGGTCAAAGAACCGCTCTACACTCATAGACTGAGGCGAAAGCATTACAGCAACGTGATCGTAATCCGATATTTCTTTCAGTATATCAACAGGAATATTCGTATCAACAATGACTTTCCTGTTTTGTGATATTGAAATAAGCTCTGCCACCTCGAACTCTGCTGCTTCTCTTCCAACACTGTACATCCATCGTTCGTACTCTTCGGGAGTACGAGTAACAAACTCTTTCCAATCGTTTAGGTGTTTCATATAACATATGTCAGGCTGTGCATCATCGGTCGCTACCATATCCGACACCTTTGAGTGATAGTTTTCTCCGCAGAAAATCATATCATATCGGTCGGCGAGCATTTTTACTGTGGTTGATTTTCCCGCATAAGCCGTACCTGTAATAAAATAAACATGTTTGAGATAATGTTTTAAGATGTTATTCTCAATTTTCATTTACCATCTCACCCTTCCCAACAGAATTTGTCAATGTAACGACCCCATCTTGTTCCCCACAAAAACTTACATTCGCAAGATCTCTCCGCCACCGGCTACCAGGTCTCCATCATAAAATACCACCGCCTGTCCGGGAGTCACCGCGCGTACCGGCTCATCAAAGACGCATTCCACCAGATCCTCTCCGATCTGACGAACAGTAGCCGGAGCACCGGCATGGGAATAACGGATCTTAGCCATGACGCGACGAGGCTTTGACAGATCTGCAAAGGACATCAGATTGACCTTGCCACACACCAGGCGATCAGTAAATACATCCTGGGCTTCTCCAATGACTACCTCATTGGTCTCCGGGCGGATCTCTGTGACAAACACAGGATGGCCCATGGCCAGGTTTAGGCCCTTTCTCTGTCCCACAGTATAGTGGATAATGCCTTTGTGACGACCGATCACCTTACCATCTGCCGTAACAAAGTTACCCTCCACTGCCTTCTTACCAGTATCCTGCTCGATAAAACGACCATGGTCATGATCGGGAATAAAGCAGATATCCTGGCTATCTGGCTTAGATGCCACCTGTAGTCCCAATTTTTCTGCCATAACACGGATCTCTTCCTTGGTATAATCACCTACCGGCATCAAGGTGCGGGACAACTGCTCCTGGGTCAGATTGTACAATGCGTATGTCTGGTCCTTCTTAGCTGTCACAGAGTTTCGGATGGCATAACGCCCCTCTGGTGTCTGACAAATGCGGGCATAGTGGCCGGTAGCAATATAGTCAGCACCGATGTCCATGCTGCGCTTTAACAGACTCTCCCACTTCACATAGCGGTTGCAGGCGATGCAAGGATTGGGAGTACGCCCTTCCAGATAAGACTGTACAAAATAGTCCATCACATGGGTACGAAACTCCTGCTTAAAATTCATCACATAGTAAGGGATCCCCAGCTGATTTGCCACACGTCTGGCATCATCCACAGCGGACAATCCGCAGCAGCCACCATTTTCTTCGATAGAGCAGCTGTCCTCATCCTGCCAGATCTGCATGGTCACGCCGATCACTTCGTATCCCTGTTCTTTCAAAAGATAGGCTGCCACAGAGGAATCCACACCACCGGACATACCCACCACAACTTTTTTCTTCATATAAAAACTCCTACCCATATGCTTTCAATACTGTAGCTAACGCTTAGGTGTACACCTTTTTTTCATTCTACCATACACCGCCCCTCTCACACAAGTATTTCCTTTTCCCCCAATATGTGATACAATACCATCAGAATATATATCAAAAAGGAGGCCCCTATGGATTTTCTTTCCCTTGCTAATGAACGCTATTCCATGCGCAAATTTGATTCCCGCCCGGTAGAGCCCGAGGTGCTTAACCAGATCCTGGAATCTGCCCGCATCGCTCCCACCGCTACCAACGCTCAGCCTGTCCGCATCCTGGTGCTGGACAGCCCTGAACTGATCGCCCCTATGGATGAATACAAAGTGACCCGCTATCACTTCCATGCCCCTGTGGTACT
>JAFYLG010000256.1 GCA_017537225.1 Lachnospiraceae bacterium | reverse complement strand
TCGTTTTTGGCGCTTTGCTATGGTTTTCTTCTGCGATATCCAATCTTAGTGTAGATCATACTGCAGAGAACAAACAGCAATTGGAACAGGCTCTGACCCGAGCGGCTGTTGCATGCTATGCCTCCGAAGGTGTGTATCCCCCCAACGTGGCATATCTGGAAGAGTACTATGGAGTTCAGATCAATCACACATTATATACCGTAAAGTATGAGGTCATTGCCTCAAATCTGATGCCTGACATTACCGTATTGGAAAACCAGCCATGAAATCTCAGAAAGCAACCACACATACCAACGCCATTGCGCCGCTTCTCCTGTTTGTAGTTTTCACCACCTGTATTTTATTTGTGCTTTTAACAGGTGCTGACACCTACAAAAACCTGGCCCAACGAGATCGAGACAGTTTTCAGCATCGCACCGTGGCTCAATATCTGACCACTCGTATTCGACAAAACGATGCCCTTTACAGCATACAAGTCAGTGATTTTTCTACCGATCACACTACTTCCCAGGGAGACACCCTGATCCTCCGGGAAGAGATCGCCGGACGCACTTACTATACCCGCATCTATTGCTACGACGGATATCTTCGGGAACTTTTTTCTCCTGCCGGTTTGGAATTCTCTCGTTCTGACGGAGAGGCGATCCTGGAAGTGAATTCTCTATACTTTACTTTAAATCAGGATCTGTTATCCATCCAAATCACCTATGCAGACAACAGCACACAAACGCTGCTTTTACATCTGCGCAATGCAAAGGAGGTGCTCTCATGAAAAGCAAAGCGCCCCTTCCTCTGATGGAGCAATTGATCATGATCCTGGTCTTTGCATTGACCGCTGCTCTTTGTCTTCAGGGGTTCTCGCTGGCCAGCCATATGTCTCATCGACAGGAAGCTCGACAGGAAGCCGTCATTCTTGCTCAGAACACTGCCGAATGCCTAAAGAGCCATCACGGTGACTATGAAGCAATCGCCCAACAGCTGGGCGGGCAGTGGAATGGAGATCACCTGATCCTCTTCTCTCAAAACGATTTGAAGCTGCAGGCCATTCCCGTAGAAACCGACTCTCCCTACTTAGGAAGTGCCCACATACAAGTCTCAAACCCACAGGATCTTCTCTTTGAATTGACCATAGCCTGGCAGGAGGTGGATGCTCATGACCTCCCATAATAACAGCCGACGTTTTACTCCTCCCATGGTGGGCGGCAGCTCTCTTCTGGTCATTTTCGCCGTCCTGTGTCTCACCATCTTTACTCTGCTGACGCTAAGTACCGTCCAGGCAGACACACGACTGTCGGAAGCTTCCATTCAGGCCGTAACCGATTATTATCAGGCCGATCTGCAGGCAGAACGAATCTTTGCCCAGCTTCGAGTGGGCCAGATCCCTCTTGGGGTCGAGCAAACCGCGTATAACGGTTCCTCTCCTTCTACCGGAGATTCCTCCCCTTCAGGGAGCCTCGTTCCACCCGGAACGATATACTCCTACTCATGTCCTATCTCTGACACGCAGAAGCTCAGCGTGCAGTTACATCATGATGGTACCGTTTGGACTATCATGCGTTGGCAGACCATTTCCACTGTGACTTACGAATAATACAACAGGTTTTGCTGATATCTATCACTTAATCTACACCAAACAAGAAAAATGGAGAATCGCTATGTTAGACTTGATCCAATACTTAGAACATGCCGTCTCTGCCGGCGCCTCTGATCTGTTTTTTGTAGCCGGAGGGCCGGTCAGCGTAAAACTGGAAGGTCATATCCGTCCTGTAGCAGACGATAAACTTCTCCCTCCAGACACCAAAGAATTGATCAGCCAAATCTATGCCCTGGCACAGCGCCCCATGGATCAGTATGAACAGACCGGTGATGACGATTTCTCTTTTGCCGTATCCGGTCTGGCTCGTTTTCGTGTCAACGCTTATAAGCAGCGAAATTCTTTGGCCGCTGTCGTACGTGTCGTATCTTTCGACATTCCCCAGTGGGAACGCATCCATATCCCTTCTCAGGTCATGGATCTGGCAGATACCCCCCACGGATTGATTCTCTTTACCGGAACTGCCGGCAGCGGTAAATCCACTACACAAGCTTGTCTGATCGATCGCATCAATCGCACCAGAGACTGTCACATTATTACATTGGAAGATCCCATTGAGTTTCTCCATCGCAATCAGCGCAGCATTGTCAGTCAGAGAGAAATCGCCATCGACACAGTGGATTATCTTTCTGCCTTACGTGCTTGTCTCCGTCAGGCTCCCGATGTTATCCTATTGGGCGAAATGCGAGACCCTGAAACCATCCGCACCGCCATCACCGCTGCAGAAACCGGACATACCATCATTGCCACACTTCATACCAATGGTGCCGTCAATTCCATCGACCGTATTATCGATAGTTTCTCCAGTTCTCATCAGGCCCAGATGCGTGTTCAGCTGGCTACCGTTCTGCAAACCGTTGTTTCTCAGCAGATGGTCCCTGACAAGAATGGCAATATGATCCCCGCCTTTGAGGTCATGCATATCAACAACGCTATCCGCAGTATGATCCGAGATAATAAAAACCATCAGATCAACAATGCCATCACTGCCGGTCGTTCCGAAGGAATGATCACCATGGATCAATCTCTTTTAAATCTATACCGCCAGGGTCATATTACCCGCGACACCGCCTTGCTTTATGCGGAACATCCGGAGCAGTTACAGCGCCAATTATAACCTCAAAAAAACAGGAAGGAGCACATCATCTCCTTCCTGTTTTTTCGTCAGGCCCACACCAGTCATCTCTCATTTCGATGTAAATATTTTTCTTTGGTGGCCATCCCTCCACGAATATGACGTTCTGATTTATTTATATCCAACACAGCCCGGGCCTGAGTTGCCAAGGCAGGGTTGATCATCATCAAACGGTCCGTCACATCTTTATGCACTGTGCTCTTACTGATACCGAACTTCTTTGCCGTCTGACGCACTGTGGCATTGCGTTCGATAATATAATTGGCGATCTCTACCGCCCGTTCTTCAATATACTCCTTCAAAGGGAACAGCCCCCATACCACTTGTTTTTACAGTGTATGCGGGGCTGTTTTTTTATATTCTCATCACATTCCACTTAACAACGCCTGGATCTTGTCTGCAGGAACCGGCGGTGAGAAATAATATCCCTGCACCATATCCACGCCCCATTCCGTCAGAAGGCTCAATTGTTCTACCGTCTCCACACCTTCGGATACCACATAATAACCGATGTCCTGCAGTACCGACACGATGCTTCGATAGAATACAGCTTTTTGTTCCTGTTCGCAGATTCCCTCCAACAATGAGCGATCCAGCTTGACTACCTTAAAAGGAAACTTCAGCACGGTATTGAGATTGGCATATCCAGCTCCAAAATCATCCATACAAAGCCCTACTCCGGCTTTTTCAAAAGCAGCTATCGCCTGATACATATTTTCACTGTATTCCGTAGCTGCTGTCTCCGTGATTTCCATCTGAAAGAATGATCCTGGCAGATCGTACTCCTTCAACAGCTGGACCAACCGTTGGCTATGTCCCTCCTTTAATAATTCCATGGGAGACAGATTGATTTTGATATTCTCAATCATGTCCATGAGATATTTATGTTCTTTTACAAACTGACACACTTTACGGAACTGCAGATAGCCCACTTCTGTGATTTGTCCACTCTTTTCCGCAATACCGATGAATACCTCCGGGGAGATCGGTCCTAGCGAAGGATGATGCAGACGGCTCAACGCTTCTAATGTTCTGTATTTTTTGTTGCGTACAGAGTACACCGGCTGAAAATAAACTTCAAACAGATCCCGTTCAATAGCTGTACTTAAGAAATGCTCTATTTCCTGCTCATACCAAAAACCTTGTAACGTTTTATCGTTACTTTGGATCAAAATACTACTCTCACCATTCGGTGCCAAAGAAACCAGATATTCAATATAAACCAGCAATGCATCGCTTTTTTTCAGCTGACCACTGTCACGAATTCCGCAGATCACCACTTCCGGCCGCAAAAACTCTCCATCGATCCAAAAGCCCCTCTCAAAGAACTGCTGCAATGCATTTCTTTTGCGTTCATATCCTTCCAAAGAACGGGTCAACATCAAAAAACGCTTGCCCGTCAAACGAAATACATAATCCGAACCCGTGATCTCATGAAGACCTTCTACCACTCGCTGCAAAAGAGCGTCTCCAATGGTGCCACCATATATTTTATTGATCCGCTTCATCTCGCGCAGATCCACAGTGAGCAAATGCCACTTCTTTCCATGATTCATCTGCTCCTGCATCCACTGTCCAAAATACTGATTATCCAATGCGCCCGTCAAACTATCTTCGTATTCCGATGGGTTGTTGATGGTCAGATACAAGATCGCAATTCCAAGAGCCAAACCGAATCCTGTCATCAATAGCATGGGCTGAATCGCCTGGATCGCAACACAGCTGCCTGCCACTGTCAAAAACCAAGCGATGATGCGAATCTTTCTGACGCCCAATTCTTTGCGATGAACAAAACTGTCCACAGCGGCATACACAGCGTACACTAAAACTTATCCATAGGTTCCCATGTACAGTGGACCGCCGTGGTAACCACCCCACTCGTCAAAATAAAACACCAATTCATGCCATGGATTCGTAATTACTAATAACGCCATGGCACAAGAAGGAATCGCCCAAAAGCAAGCTGTCTTTCGGATTCCCTCACCGATACCCACCCGCAGTGAACGGGTGTAGCACAAAAAGGCATAGGGAAACAGGATCTGCATCAGATAGAATACCGTCAGGGATGAACTCAGCGTATGATTCATTCCCGGATCATGCTTTTGAATCAGTACGGTACAGATGATATCAAACAGAACATCCGCAATTCCTACCAAAATAAATCTGCGAAAAATCAAACTGTTGATATCCAATAGTTTTTTTCTTCCATGAGAATGAAAAAACAGCAATGTCAAAAGCACCAGGGCTGCGATCAGAAAATCCAGATTGTATTGAATATTCATCGTTTCTCCATCCCCTTATCCAAGTACATATTTTGGTCCGCTTCATATTTCCAATCACTAAAGCGCTTCAAACATCCCTTTTCATCCCTCAGATAACTCATGCCTCTGGCGATAGACAGTCTTCGCTTTCCGGTATTGTTGTATTTTACGATTTCCTGATCCAAAACCCGAAACCACTCATCCGGAGTCTCCCGTGGCTCAACGATCAGTACGCAGAACTCATCACCGCCGATACGATAACAACTTCCCCATCTGGAAAAGGCATTTTCAATACAATGGGCGGCGGCTACGATCAACTCATCACCCGCATTATGGCCAAAACGATCGTTGACGATTTTCAGGCCATTGACATCCATAAAAATCAGCGCCACATTCTGGTAGGTTTCTGCCCGCCCCTGGATCTCTGAAATTTTTTCTTCGAAGGCCAATCGATTGGCAATTCCGGTCAGATTGTCTTCTTTTGCCAAACGCTGATATACCAGCATCTCGGTTTTGTACTGAATATGCTCCGTCATAGTCAAAATCAGACCGAACAGCAGTGTCACCACGAAGATCAAAATACCACACTCAAATAACAATTCATAATATGGTATTTCAAACAACCAATACAACAACATTGCTATCACACCACTGCCAGCTAACATCATAAAAGCGTGCCAGATGATCCTCAGCTCCACACTGGAATGATTGCGATATTCTCTCACCAATAATACGGCAACAACGGATACTCCGATCCCCAACAACAGGTGTGTTACAAACAACATGTCTATCATATCCAACACACCCAGATAACACAGGCCCCCCTGAACTATGGCGTTCAAATAAAAAGTTCCAATGCACACGTCCAAAACACGATACTTTTTCATATCAGCACTATTGCGCACAAAATGCAGCATAGGAACCGCCAACATCATAAACGCATAGAAAGAAACCATTCTCACGATGAATGTTTGTCCACTGTATTGTTGAATCACGGCAGAATCTGTCACACACCAAATGGCACAGATCAACAAAAATACAGCCGCATCCAAAAAGCGATGATCCTGCAGTCGGATCCGATACAAATACAAGGAAACGCCCACTGCCACACTGGCCAAAACCACCATGACCAATGCGATCAGCAGCATGGCGATGATCTCCCATACATGAAATCGCATTACTGCCTCTCCCGTTCCCGCATAAATGACCGGCAAATTATATTCGCCAGACACATGATGAAGCTCCAGCACCATGGTTTCACCACCATTGTAAGCAGTAGGGATCACGGCATCACAATTCATTTTAGCTTTCATGGGTTCATTGGCTGGAAACGATGTATCATCATACTGATACAGCACCCGTTCTCCCAAGCAAATTTGAGGTTCATAGGACGCAGCTTTCAAAGTCAATGTCTGACCAGCATACTCCTCCCCCAAATCAAAATGCAGCACCAACTCCGAGTCAGAATATAATGTGATTGGCAGACTGACATCCTGACGTTGACCATCTTTCATAAAATACCAGCCTTCGGTCACTGCATGCAACTGTGCTTTCTGGGCAGATGTGGTTTTTCCAAAGGTGGTCATAACCAACAGACACAACATTCCTAAGACCAGAAAAAAACCTGCATATTCCCATAATCGCTTTTTATCCTCTGTTTCCTTTGCTCTCATACAGACCCCTTCACATATATTTTTCCTGCCTTTTATAATACCATTAAGAAAATTTGCATTTTCATTGAGTGTTTTGTTAATTATAACGCTGTTTTTATGAAAAGGCAATGGAAAAACAGCCTATTTTCTGCTTCATCTATCACAAAAAAAGGCTGTTTTTTTCACATCATTGATTTTACTTATGCCAATGCCGAGGATTCCAAATATCTCTCCACGCTGGTCACGCAGTTAGCACCGTCGGATACAGCAGTGACGATCTGGCGCAACGGCTTTGTACGCAGATCTCCGGCAGCAAACAGGCCGGGAGCAGAAGTCACACCATCCTCACCGGCGATCAGATAACCGGCCCGATCATGATCCGCCAGTTCTTTGGTCAGCTCCGTATTGGGCAGAATCCCTACTGCCACAAAAATACCGTCTACTTCCAGGCGACGTTCTTCGCCGGTCTTTACATTAGTCACTACCAGGCCATCCACCATATCCTCGCCGGTGATCTCCTTAGCCACGCTGTCCCAAACCATCTCCACATTGTCCAGAGACAACAGGCGGGCCTGAAGGCTCTTAGCCGCGCGCAGTTCGTCTCTGCGATGGACCACATATACCTTACGGCACAGACGAGCCAGGAAAATAGCATCTTCTACTGCCACATCACCACCGCCTACTACTACCGTATCGCGGCCGCGGAAAAAAGCACCGTCGCAGGTCGCACAGTAGCTGACACCACGACCGGTCAGCTCCTCTTCCTTATCCAGACCCAATTTGCGATGGGTGGCACCGGTAGCTACGATCAAAGCAGTGGCCTCGTAAGTATCTGCGCCGCCGGTCAGCAAATATCCGTTTTCTGTCTTTTCGATCTTAGTAATCTCATCCGACACAAAAGGCACCTCCAGGCCATCAGCGTGCTCACGGAACTTCATGCCCATATCAAATCCATTGATGCCGGGCAAACCGGGATAATTATCTACTTCATAAGTGTTGAGCACCTGACCGCCGGACACGAAATTTTTCTCAATGACCAACACATCCAGTTCCGCTCTCTTTGCGTAAATGGCAGCTGCCAGGCCGGCAGGACCGCTTCCTAATATGATCAATTGTTTCTTTTCCATTGTTATGACTCCTTCCTCTCTTGTCATCCATATTAAGATTAGTATATCATAAAATATTATTTTCTCCACAGGATTTTATTTTTCTTTTGCACATCCGACAACATATTTTTTCTTTTCTTTGGTTTCTCCAAAAAGCATTGACGAGTGTGTGGTTTTATGATATCTTTTAATGTAGTTATAAAAACTATGTTTTAATGTATTTTCTATCCACTCCCAAATTTTGGAGATGCCCACCACAAAACACAAAGGAGATAACTATGGTTCGTATTATTTCTGACACTTCCACCATGTATTCTGAAGCCGAAGGCCAGGCCATGGGTATCTATATCGCCCCTCTGTCCGTCACCATCTCAGGCGAATCTTACCGAGAGTTGACCGACATCCAGACCCCTGCTTTTATCGATCTGATCAATCAGGGCGGCATCCCCACCTCTTCTCAACCTTCCATCGGTGATGTGCTGGATCTGTATCAGAAATATCCCAATGACCAAATTTTAGATATTGCCATGGCAGACGGTCTGTCCGGCACCTACAATTCTGCCTGCACCGCCGCCACCATGACAGAGCATCCCGAAAATATCACCGTCATCAATTCCAAGACTCTGTGCGGTCCCCATCGCTACATGGTAGAAAAGGCCCACGAGATGGCAGTCGCCGGCGCTTCTCTGGAAGAGATCCTGTCCTGGCTGCAGGTGCGTATCGACAATAGCTGGTCTTATCTGATGCCCAACGACTTTGACTATCTGCGTCGCGGTGGCCGCCTGTCCCCTCTGGTTGCATCCATGGGCAAGATCCTGAACCTGGTTCCCGTTATGACTCTGACCGAAGACTGCAAGCAACTAATCTCTCACGCCAAAAAACGTTCCGTGCCCAAGGCGGTACAGGCTGTTATCGACCATTTGAAGACAAAAGGTGTAGATACCAATCATAAGTTCTACATCTCTCACGCCCAGGCTCCTGACTTTGCCAAACAGGCCAAGCAGGCTTTGATCCAGGCCTTTGGTGATATCGATGTGGAGATACTGATGCTGACCCCTGCCTTCACCACCCAGGGTGGCCCTAAGTGCTTTGCCATCCAGACCGTATTGAAATAATCATTTTTCCTTCCATAAAGACGATCCCCTTACCATTTTTTCAAGTGGTAAGGGGATCCTTTTTTACAAGACCAATCTGCCCTCCAGGGCCAGGTACTGATCCAGGATCAGGCGGCTGACCTTGGCACCATAGACCTGAGCCGTATGCTCACTGTGATATACTGGGTCAGAAAAGTTCTTATTCATGATCACGATGACATACTCACCATAAGGAGTATGCACGATACCGCCATCGTTGCGGCAGGCATCCATACTGCCGCTTTTGGAGGCCACATAGATCAGTTCTTCCTCACCGGTATCTTCACTATCCAGCAGGTACTGAGGGAAAAATCTGGTCAGGGTGCTGTTATAATGCTGGCGACGGAAAATATCCCGCATCTGCTCACTGGCCTTGACGCTGATCAGCTCACCCTTGGCCAGTCGCAAGAACATGCTGGCATAATCTCTGGGAGTAGTGGTGCCCAATTTCTCATATTTATCAAAATCAATGGGATTGTGCAGGATCGTATCTTTGCAGCCCAGCGCCTGGATGCAGGCATTGATGGTATCCAATCCCAGATAATCGATCATCATATTGGTGGCAATGTTATCACTGACGATGATCATCAGCATGGCGGCATCCTTTACAGTAAAGGTGGCACCAAAGCTCATGTCCCGCATCAGACCACTGCCGTTGATATAGTGCTCTTTCTTGTAGGTCAACACCTCATCCAAAGAGGCCTGTCCCTTTTCGATCTGATCAAACAGACAAGCCAGGATATATGTCTTGATGGTACTGGCAGCCTCAAACTTCTCATCGATGCCGATCTCGACAGTATTTCCGCGCATATCCTCCACGTAAACAGACATCTGTCCATCGTAGGAGGCCAGTTCGGCGGCAATGCGTTTTTCCAGGGTAAGTGCAGGATGCATGTGGTTTCTCCTTTTAAAAATAATTAGTATGGTACCTTAGTCACGCTGGCAGGAAGATATCGATACACGCCGGACACGCTCTCGCTCCGTTGCGCGCGCAGCGGTACATAAGGCCCCCGGGCTTGGCTCCACGCCAATCCCGCCGACCTAAGTACCGGCGGGCGCAAAGGGTCCGGGCTTAGTATCGTTATCTCCCTGCCGCTGTCTCTCTCGATTCAAAAATGATTTTTAAAACGCGAGGCTCTCCACTACGATAAACGAATGTCCCTATCCATTTTCGCGGAGTTTTTCCCTCGTAGGC